>NZ_JBHIQN010000002.1:0-283040 GCF_042196525.1 Bartonella sp. AC62GZZY | reverse complement strand
AGGAGTTTGCGTACTTAGACCCTGCCCCATGGGCATTTCTGAACCAGGTGCTTGATCTACAGGAGTTTGCGTACTTAGACCCTGCCCCATGGGCATTTCTGAACCAGGTGCTTGATCTACAGGAGTTTGCGTACTTAGACCCTGCCCCATGGGCATTTCTGAACCAGGTGCTTGATCTACAGGAGTTTGCGTACTTACACCTTGCTCCATCGAAACCTCTGAGCCCTGTATCTTTTCTGGCTGTTTTCTTACGGATATATCTTTGTTTGATAACGGCTCAGATACTGAAGAACCATCTCTACTTGATATTTCCGGTTCAATAACACGTCCTGAGCCACCCATCATATTATAATTCAAATGAGAAATAGCCCACCATGTACCCCCAATAATAATAAAAACACAAATAGCAGCAAACCATAACGCATTTAAATTCCACTTGGCATCTGGACCAGAACTCAAGTGTAAAAAGAAAACAATTTGTACTACAATCTGAATAATCGCCATCCCAATAAGATATGCAACTTTTGTACTGACTGCCCAACTTTCCATCATTCCATACATCACAGGAATAAAAGAACCCAAGGTGAAAAATACAGCCAGAATAAAACCGACCAAATAGGAACCAGTACTGGGACCATGTGTTTCATTTTGCATGCTCATCACAACGCTCCTAATAGATAAACCATGGTGAAAACACCAACCCATACAATATCAAGTAAATGCCAAAAAATGGAAAGACACGCTAAACGTGTTTTATTATCCTGATCCAAACCATTACGACGAAGATGACAAAACATCACGACCATCCAAAGAAGACCAACACTCACGTGAAGACCATGGGTGCCAACCAAAGCAAAAAATGCTGACCAATAAGCAGAAAGTATCTCCCGTCCAAAAAGCTGTAAACCTGTTGCAGGATCAATACCCGCATAAGCATTTGGATCGAAATAAAAAACCTCACTCAAAAGTTCATGAAATTCGTAAAGTTCCATACCAATGAAGCAACACCCCAATACAAAGGTAATAGCCATCCATAAACGCACACCACTGATGTTATTTTTATGTGCTTGTACCATTGCAAAGCCATAAGTGACGGATGAAAACAACAAGAAAGCAGTCTCAACCAAAACAAACTTTAAATCTATAAACTCACTGCCCGCTTTACCACCACCATAAGAAGCAGAAAAAACAGCAAAACTTGAAAACAGTGTCGAAAACAGGATTAAGTCTGAAAGAATATAGACCCAAAAACCAAACGTCATTACCGAGCTACTATCGTGGTGAAGTTCATCTATAGTACTCGCGTTATTCATTGTTACAGCACTCATACTGTCACTCCTTGTTCTTTAAGAACAGCCGTAAAGGCATCTTCAGTTTTTTGCACTTCTTCAGCTGGAATATAGTAACCATGATGATCACCTGTTAATGAATGACACACAAGCGTTGCAATAAAACCAATCAGTCCAACAGCAGCAAGCCACCAAATATGCCAAACAAGTGCAAAACCAACAACTAATAAGAAGAATCCCGCAATAATTCCAGCCGATGTATTCGACGGCATATGAATTTTTGTGAATCCACTTGTCGGACGTTGATAACCACTTTTCTTCATATTCCAATAAGCATCATCAGACTGTATCTTTGGAAGGAGGGCAAAATTGTAGGCAGGAGGCGGTGAAGAGGTAAACCATTCAAGTGTACGTGCATCACCCCAAGAATCATTCAACGTTACCGGTAGGTGACCTTTATGCTTAATACCATACCAAATCGCCAAAACAACCTGTAACACAAAACAAAGGATACCAAGCAAGATAATAAAAGCACCTAGAGCAGCAATAATAAACATCGGCTGCCAACTAGGTTCCATGTAATGCTGGAGACGACGTGTTGCACCCATTAAACCAAGCGCATAAACAGGGAAAAACGCAAGGTAAAAACCAATAAACCAACACCAGAAAGATGCAATACCTAGTATGCGATTTGGTTTATAACCAAAAGCTTTTGGAAACCAAAAAGCAAGCCCTGCTAAATAAGCGAAAACCACACCTCCAATAATTGTATGATGGAAATGCGCTATCAAAAAGAGCGAATTATGAAACTGCCAATCTGCAGGAACAATAGATAATAAAACACCAGTTAACCCACCACCAACAAACGTAAAGATCATTCCCATGCACCAAAGCATTGGAGGCTCAAAGCGAATCCGACCTTTATACATCGTGAGCAGCCAATTAAAGACTTTTACACCTGTTGGAACTGCGATGATCATCGTAGCAATACTAAAGAAGGTATTTACAGCTTCACCACCACCCATTGTAAAGAAATGATGTCCCCAAACAAGAAGCGAAAGAATCAAAATAACCACCATGGCCCATATCATGGAAGTATAACCAAAGAGGCGTTTTGAAGAAAAAGTTGAGACAACTTCAGACACAATGCCAAAAGCAGGAACAACCAAAACATACACTTCAGGGTGACCAAAAACCCAAACATAATTAATCCACACCATTGGATTTCCACCACCAACGTTAGTAAAGAAATTCATGTTCAAATAACGATCACATGCCAAGAGCGCAAAAGCAACAGTTAAGACAGGATAAATAACTACAATAAGAACATTGCTGACAAAAGCGCTCCAACAAAAAATAGGCATTTTCATCATTGTCATTCCAGGAGCACGCATTTTAATCATCGTTGCAATAAAATTCACTGATCCCATTGTTGTTGCAATACCAGAAAGCTGAAGAGACCATAAATAATAATCTACCCCTGTATCTGGACTCGTTTGTAATTCTGTAAAAGGTGGATACATCAACCAACCACCACGACCAAAATTACCAACACCTAGGGATATATTAATCAAAATCGCCCCAGCTGCCGTAATCCAAAAACCCAGATTATTTGCAAAGGGAAAAGCAACATCACGCGCACCAATTTGAAGCGGTATAAGATAATTAAAAAGACCAAATAAAATAGGCGTAGCCATGAAAAAAATCATGATCGTACCATGCGCCGAAAAAATTTGATCAAAATGCTCAGGAGGTAAATAACCTGCTGTTTCACTCCCAAGAGCTAAAGCTTGATGCGTTCGCATCATAAGTGCATCCGCAAAACCGCGAACAAGCATAATAATTCCAAGAACTATATACATTATGCCTATGCGCTTATGGTCAACAGTTGTAATCCAATTTCGCCATAAAATTCCCCACCACCCAAGCGCTGTCAGAGCAACGACAGCAATTAAACCAACCAAAACAATCGCAATACATGTATACAAAACGATCGGTTCATGTGCAAGCGCATGAAAAGCACCTGCCGTAGGATCTGTAAGTCTTCCAAACATTTCTCAACCCATTTCAAATGAAATTTAAGTTTAAAAGAAACCTTATATTAAAAATATTAAAAGGGCTCTTTCTCTATTGACCCTTTAAATAACATCAGGATCAAATACTGAACACAGTGCACCCCATAGCGTCTGAGCAGCAGCACGTTTCATTAAATCTTCATTACACACCGTATTTTCATCGACACATCGATTAACAACACGATAGTAAAGCCGCTTCTCAACAGGTGCAAAATAACGAACTTCAGCATCTTTTTCCTTCGCAGCAATATCACCCATACGAGGCGCAATAGAAAGTTGACGATAAGATGTACGATCAAGTACTCGACCATTAGCCCGAGCTTTTACAATCCAATCCTCAAAATCCCGCGAAGACACAGAATGCCACTTAAACCGCATACCCGAAAAACCATCACCACTGTAATTTGCTGAGGTCCCTTTGAATACCCCTTGTTCTTCAGCGACCAAATGCAACTTAGCATTCATCTGCGGCATAGCGTAAAGAACCGTACCCAATTTGGGAACCCAAAAGGCATTGACAGAATTCTCTGACGTCAATTGCAATAAAACTTGACGTCCTTCAGGCGCGTAAATTTCATTAATCGATGCAACACCATATTCAGGATAAATAAAAAGCCACTTCCAATCAAGAGCTACAGCATCAATCTGCAATGGCTTTCCTTCACCCACCACCTCTACTGGAAGGGGATTTGTAGGCTCAAGCTTATAGGTATAATAAGTTGTTAATGAACCTAAAACCATTATGATTACAATGGGAATACTCCACATCAACGCTTCAATTTTATTTGAATGCGCCCAATCAGGAGAATAGTCCGCTTTCACATTCGATGCACGATATTTTATAGCTAAAAATACCACACTCACCATTACTGGAATGACAACGCAAAGCATAACAGCCACACAAACAACAATCAAAATTAACTGTTGACGTGCAACATAACCTGATGGCTGTATAACATCAATTTTACAACCAGACAAAAGCAGTGCTCCCCCTAAAATCACAAGCATCTCTAATTGTCTAACAAAGCTTTTCATCTTCATTTACCCCCGTCATACGCACTAAAAATTGTCATAATATAACACCTTAATATTGTACAGATTTGAAAATAATTATCAAGTGAATTCAATGCCAATACTACTCTTATCCAACGTTTGCTCTTTACCTATCACAAATTAATTATTTTGCTTAATTGTTTTGCAATATACTCAAGTGCAAACCGATATCCATCACCTCCACACCCAGTTATGATAGCGTCTACACCTGCAGATGTATAAGAATGGTGACGAAAAGCTTCACGCTGATAAATATGAGATAAATGAACTTCTACTTTCGGCCCTGAAAACATTTTTAGGGCATCGAGAAGTGCAACAGATGTATGACTGTAAGCCGCTGGGTTAATGATCAATCCAGAACTTGCCTCTATTGCTTCTTGTATCCATGCTACTAATTGCCCTTCACAGTTACTTTGATAAAAATTTATTATGATATCATTTTTTTTTGCCCATTCTCTGCATCTTTTTTCAATACCTTCTAGAGTTTCAGTTCCATAAATTCCTGGCTCACGTTGACCTAGAAAATTTAAATTAGGACCATTTAAAATCGTTATTATCTCTGACATAGCAAGCCTTTTCTTTCAGAGTCATCACTTATTAGAAAAATATTTAGCATGTTTTTTACAGCAATAAAGCTCCATTCTTAATCTCAAAAAATTCTGCGCGTCCTTTTAAGTCATCAAATAAAACACGATCTGTTCCTGTCATAAATGTTTGTACAGCTAAATCATCAAGAATATCAAATAGAGCAGCACGTCGATGCGAATCAAGATGAGCAGCCATTTCATCAAGAAGAAGAATGGGAGATCTTTCCGACATCATACCTGTTAGACGTGCATGACACAAAACTAAACCTGTTAGCAGCGCTTTTTGTTCACCTGTTGAACACGATGTTGCTGTTCTATTTTTATCAGAATAAAAAACCTGCAAATCTGCACGATGTGGTCCTTCTAACGTCCGACCAGCAGCACGATCCATTGCGCGATTATGCCGTAATCGATCACAAAATTGTTCTTCAACTTCAGTTGCTGATATTTCATTAAGAGCTGTTTCTAAAAAACCATCAATTTGCAAAAAAGCTCGTGGAAAAGGTATATGAGACGGCATTTGTGTAAACATGTCATTTAAAAGCCGAATAACATCAACACGCGCCGCAGAAATAGCTGTCGCCAATTCTGCCATTTGCTTTTCTAAAGCATCAAACCAAGCACAATCTTCATTTCCATCTAAAAACAAACGATTTCGTGCGCGCATAGCTCTATCATAATCGGCTATGCGGCGCCTATGCAACGGATCAATCGCCAAAACCATACGGTCCAAAAAATTACGGCGCTCAAGTGAAGGACCTGTAAAAAGACCATCCATAGACGGTGTTAGGACACTAATATGACAATAATCTGTTAAGCAATCACCTGGTTCACTCACACCATTAATATGGACCTTTCGACTGTTATCGCTAACCTCCAAAGCTGTACCAATCTTTACTTCACCATAAAGAGCACATTCAAGACGTGCAAATACAACGAATCCTTCACCTCCGCCCTCTACAAAGCTAACATCAGAATAAGCAGCACGTCGCAAACCACGACCAGGAGAAAGAAAAGATAACGCCTCTAAAAGATTCGTCTTACCAGCACCGTTATGGCCAGTAAAAACCACATGCTGACCCGAAAAATGAATATTAAAAAAAGAATAATTACGATAACGTAAAAGCTTCAGCTGCCTCACTGCCACTTTGTGCACACGACTCGCCATGCATTGCAAAACAATTGCCCCTAAACGCGAATAGGCATCAGTACATAAAGCACATCCGCATCATCATTATCACGAATCAGAGCTGGTGCTCCAGCCTCAGCCAACATAAAAACCATCTCATCACTTGAAAGCTGCCCAGCAATATCCAAAAGATAACGTGAATTAAATCCTATCTCAAGCGGTTCAGATGCATAAGTTACTGATAACTGATCTTCTGCACTGCCCGAATCTGGGCTATTAACAACAAGCCTTAACTGTCCATGCTCAATCGTTAATTTAACTGCACGCCCCCGATCACTTGAAATCGTTGAAACACGATCAACTGCAGAAGAAAAGTCCTGCCTATTAACAATTAATTCTTTATCATTTCCAAGAGGGATAACACGTTGATAATCTGGAAATGTTCCATCAATTAATTTTGATGTAAAAATCACAGAGCCTATAGAAAAACGAATTTTTGTCTCCGAAAGCTCTATACATACATCGCTATCATTTTCTTCTGAAAGAAGTTTTTGCAATTCTCCTACAGCTTTACGGGGAACAATAACTCCAGGCATTCCCTCAACTCCCGAAGGAGCTTCCATCTCAACTTGTGCCAAACGATGACCATCAGTTGCAACCAAACGCAATTTCAAAACACCATCATTAATAATATGGAAATAAATACCATTAAGATAATAACGGGTTTCTTCAGTAGAAATAGCAAATTGTGTACAATCAAGTAAATGTTTTAAGCCTGATGCCGATAGAGAAAAACGATAACCAAATTGCCCAGGAAGCGACTCTGGAAAGTCTGCCTTCGGAAGACATTGAAGCTGAAAATGTGCACAACCCGAAACAACGGACATTGTACCTGCTTGATTCTCATCGAGGGATAATACAACTTCATTGCTATCAGGAAGTTTTCGAATGATATCATAGAGCAAATGTGCCGGAACAGTTGTTGCTCCAGCTTGTTTAACATTAACTGCAAAAGATTCCATAACCTCTAAATCAAGGTCTGTTGCTTTTAACTGTACACGGCCATTTTCTGCATCAATCAACACATTCGATAAAATAGGAACAGTATTACGGCGCTCTACCACACGGTGAACCCGACCAAGAGACTTGAGAAATTGACTGCGATCAACTGTAATACGCATAAAAGCCCCGTATGATTTACTAAAAACTATAAAAATTCCTTAGAATTAAAGAATAGATCCCTTTAGAGAATCGCCTAATAGAGTTTATTAAACCTCTCTTAAAATGACAAGCCACTACTGCATAAGAAAAAACAAATCCTTTTATTAAATCCTTTAAAGTTTCTCCAAAGAAAGAAACGATAAACATTATACAGCCTGTTCTCCAATCAACCGCTTAAGCAATTCAAGTTCCTTAGCTAAGGTCTGATCACCACAAACCAAATCTTCAATTTTACGCACAGCGTGTAAAACTGTTGTATGATCACGCCCACCAAAACGGCGTCCAATTTCTGGTAATGAGCGAGGAGTTAATACTTTTGCTAAATACATCGCAACTTGCCGTGGCTTCACAACCGTACGTGTTCGGCGATTAGACAACAAGTCCTGTTTAGAAACATTATAATGGCGCGCTACCGTACGCTGAATTTCTTCAATCCGAATTCGCTTAGGTTCTCCAGGACGTGTCAAGTGACCTAATAACTCATCAATCCGTTCTAAAGATAAATTAGACTCAAAAGATTGACGAAATAACAACTGATTAAATGCTCCTTCAATATCACGTCCCGACCCTAAAACCGTTTTGGCAATATATTCCAAGATATCATCAGAGATTGATATCATGCCATCATCTTGTTGTGCCACCTTTAACCGCTGACGCAACATTTGTAAACGCATTTCATAATCTGGTGCTTCAATTTCAAGTGCGACTCCTCCTTGAAGACGAGATCGAACGCGAAGATCAAGCGATTCTAATTCTGCTGGTGGACGATCTGCAGCGACAACAACTTGTTTTGCACTATCAAGCAACATATTAAGCAAATGGCAAAACTCATGTTGTATCGACTTTCCCTGCAAAAACTGCATATCATCAATAATCAAAAGGTCGATATCACGAAGCTGTTCTTTAAAAGAAAGAGCATCATTATCACGAATAGCTGTTGCAAAACGCCACATAAAATATTCAGCAGTTAAATAAATAACACGTGCAGATGTTAAACGCTTCAATGCAGAAGCCGCAATCGCTTGAAGCAAATGTGTTTTTCCCAAACCAACAGATGCGTGAATAAAAAGAGGATTAAAACGCAAAGCGCTTTTATGCCCCTCCGCAATTGAACGTGCAGCCGCTAAAGCAACACGATTAGAAGCCCCCTCAACAAAACTTTCAAAAGTATAGCGAGAATCAAGTGGAGATCCAAAAACCCCCGTTTGAGAATTCTTAACTGAATGCTCTGCACAACTCTCAACAAAAGATGAAGCCGCCTGCTCCTCTAGCACAACAGGAGGAACACTTCTTTTACAAACGACATCTCTTGAAACGCGTTCCATACCACGAACAATAACTTCAACACGAATAATTGCTGAATTCTCTTGTTTCCATAAATGAGTCAAAAGAGAACCATAGTGATTATTAATCCATGAACGTAAAAAAGCAGTAGGAACAGAAAGCTTTACAAGAGTATGACTATATTCAGCAAGCTTCACACGTCCAAACCAACTGGTATAAGCCTCAACACCAACCTGCACCTTTAACTGCGCCATAACACGGACAAAAGCCGCCGCACTTTCCTCCTCTGAAACAATAGAATGCCCTATAGAAGCATTTCTACAAACGTTCTCATCACTTTCCGTCATCCTATTCTTTATTATGTTCTCTGCCGACAGGATATTTACCGAAACCCTTTTAAAGGAACTAGCTTTAGAGTTCAATTTATCCACCATCTTCCATCCTGATAAAAATAAAATTTTGTCCTGCCAAACAACTAAAATAAATCTAGCGAAGGCAAAACGCCCTACCCCAAATAAGATTACTCACCCTCCCCTAGGATAGCCTCATCACAACCCCACTAACAAAGATGACCAATAAGATTTATTTGCACTCATGATATGACCCACCCTTCTAAAATGGTAAACATATCCATTAAGAAAACTAAAAAACCGCCAGAAACCTCTCCAACACAAAAGTTTCGAAAAACCTAAATCAAAACATCTTGTATTCAACAAAATACAGAATAATGCGCTGATGTGACCCCTTCATGCTTCTTAGTCTTCATAAGAACCATACAAAACAGCAGAGGTAAAATGCAAGAGGTCAAAATAAAATCAAAAAACCCGAAAAAAATGCTTATATTAATGAGGACTGAAAAAAATATTGATTCAATTCATTTTTTTTCTCTAAATTTACCAATAATTAAAGAATCTCTTCAGATTTAAAAAAAAAAATAAAATGCTTGACAAAAAAGACTCTGTACAAATCCACAAAGCTTGTGGATAACCATACCTCCCCCTATAAACTTTCTCTCCTTTTTCAAGTGGAGAATCATTATCGATTCTTATTTTCAATAGAAACTTTTTGAAATAATAAACAAAAAGCCAGCACCCTCATGGATACTGGCTTTGTTCTCAATTAAAGGAAAAAAAGCTTAAACGCTGAGAGCCTTCAAACGTTTAGCTAAACGTGATACTTTCCTCGCAGCAGCATTTTTATGAAAAACCCCTTTAGAAACTGCACGCATAATTTCAGGCTCAAAATTCTTAAATGCAATCTCTGCAGATGCTTTATCGCCACCCGCTAAAGCATCATCAAACTTACGTATAAAAGTACGAACGCGTGAACGGCGGGCCTTATTAACCTGTGTGCGCGCCGCAACCTTGCGCACCGCTTTTCGAGCAGAAGGTGTATTCGCCATAAATATACTCTCTCTTTCAACACCTTGGTAAAATGAGTCCCAATAACAACTCTACCAATATAAATAAATCCAACCCAAGCAAAACTATAAAGCTGCCTATAACTGTGTGGCTTATAGCGCAATCCCAAAGCTAACGTCAATTAGATTTTCAAAGATAGTCATAAAAAAACGAAGCTAAACTCTTTGATCCGCAACTTTATAGCTTAATAATAGATATTTCTTAACAAACAAAAGAATTTAAACGGCTAACTTACGTAAGACATATTGCAAAATTCCACCATGATGCAAATAATCTAGCTCATCTTCAGTATCAACACGGCACAATAATGGAACGGTTTTTACCGTACCATCAGAAAAAGTAATTTTCGCTACAGTCTTTTGACGAGGTTTCAAGTTATGAATCCCTTCAATTGTCACCTTTTCATCTCCCTTTAAGCCTAAAGATTTCCAACTTAGCCCCTCCTCAAAGACAAAAGGGACAATGCCCATACCAACAAGATTAGAGCGATGTATCCTTTCAAAAGACTGCACAATCACTGCTTTGACACCAAGAAGATTGGTCCCTTTGGCAGCCCAATCGCGTGATGATCCATTGCCATATTCAATACCTGCAAAAACAACGAGCGGAACACCTTCTTGTTTATACGCCATTGCTGCATCGTAAATGGTTTGTTCTACCGCTGACGGATAATGAACCGTATAACCTCCTTCTCGACCATTTTCCCCTAACATGAAATTACGAATGCGAATATTGGCAAAGGTCCCACGCACCATAACTTCATGATTCCCACGACGCGTTCCATACTGATTAAAATCAGCCACTTTAACACCATGATCCATTAAATATTTCCCAGCAGGAGAAGCTGCCTTAATAGAACCAGCAGGAGAAATATGATCCGTCGTGATTTTATCACCAAATAAACCTAAAATCTGTGCATCCTTAATATCTGGTAAGACATCAGGAGCTTTCTGCATAGCATCGAAATAAGGTGGATTGCGTACATAGGTGGATTGCTCATCCCAAGAATAGGTAGAACCTGTAGGAATCCGAACTTTTTGCCAATTTTCATCTCCCTTAAAGACATCTGCATACTTTTCAGCAAAAACTTTACGCGTAACATTTTCTTCGATAAATTCCTGTATTTCTTGAGAAGTTGGCCAAATATCTCTTAAGTAAATCGGTTGACCATCTGAATCTTCACCAAGAGGTTCCTTGGTTAAATCTTTACACACTGTCCCAATGAGCGCATGTGCAACAACTAACGGTGGTGAAGCTAAATAATTCGCTTGCACATCAGGAGAAACGCGCCCTTCAAAATTACGATTTCCTGAAAGAACCGCAGCTGCAATGATACCATTGTCATTAATCGTTTTGGAAATAGCTGGATGCAAAGGGCCAGAATTTCCAATACATGTTGTGCACCCAAATCCTACTAAGTTAAATCCTAACGCATCTAAATCTTTTTGCAGACCTGAATTTTGAAGGTAGGCTTCAACGACTTGTGAACCAGGTGCAAGAGAAGTTTTTACCCATGGTTTACTTTTGAGACCTTTTGCTACAGCATTTCGTGCCAAAAGACCTGCTGCAATGAGAACACTTGGATTTGATGTATTCGTACAAGAAGTAATCGCAGCAATCACCACATCACCGTGACTCAGCGTATATTCTTCACCTTCGACCTGATAGCGCTCACCTTGTCCAGAAGTTTTTTTATAGTCTTCGACCAATGCCTTCTCAAAACCCTGCCCAACATTTTCCAATGCAATACGTCCTTCAGGACGTTTAGGACCAGCCATAGAAGGGACAACGGTTCCCATATCTAATTCAATTGTATCACTAAAAATGGGATGAGCCACCATTTCATCATGCCACATCCCTTGTGCTTTGGTATAAGCCTCCACTAAGGCAATCCGATCTTCATCACGCCCTGTCATATTGAGATAACGCACTGTCTCCTTATCAATTGGGAAAAAACCACACGTTGCTCCATATTCAGGAGCCATATTCCCAATCGTTGCCCGATCAGCAAGCGTCATATGCTCCAAACCAGGACCAAAAAACTCAACAAATTTACCAACAACACCCTTTTGGCGTAACACTTGGGTCACCGTCAACACGAGATCGGTGGCGGTTACACCTTCTTTAAGTTTCCCTGTTAGACGAAAACCAATCACTTCAGGTAACAACATAGAAACAGGTTGGCCTAACATTGCTGCTTCTGCTTCAATACCACCAACCCCCCAACCTAAGACCCCTAAACCATTTACCATAGTCGTATGCGAATCAGTTCCCACACAGGTGTCAGGATAAACTGTCTCACATCCCTCTTCCTTCTTCGTCCACACGCATTGTGCTAAATATTCTAGGTTAACCTGATGACAAATCCCTGTTCCTGGAGGAACAACACGAAAATTTTGAAAAGCTTGCTGCCCCCATTTAAGGAAACGATAGCGCTCACCATTGCGATCATATTCATGCTCAACGTTTTCCTTAAAAGCCATGGAATTGCCAAAAGCATCAACAATAACTGAGTGATCAATGACGAGATCAACGGGAATGAGAGGATTGATTTTTTCAGCGTTACCGCCAAGTTTAACCATAGCATCACGCATTGCAGAAAGATCAACAACTGCTGGAACACCTGTAAAATCCTGCATAAGAACACGTGCAGGACGGTAGGCAATTTCTGCCCCGGCACTTCCTTTGTCACTTAACCACTTAGCAACATTGAGGATATCCTCTTTTTTAACCGTGCGACCATCTTCAAATCGCAATAAATTTTCGAGAATAACTTTCATCGAAAACGGTAAACGAGAAACACCTTCAAGTCCGTTCTTCTCCGCTTCGATCAAGCTATAATAAGTATATTCTTTGCCACCAACATTTAATACTCTGCGACAATTAAAGCTATCAATTTGAGTCATGACTGTCCACCCTCATACTATAACCACCCAATTTCCAGGAATGAACAACACAAACTACGAGTCAAGGTCGCAGCTTGAGCGCAGACGCAATTACCTCCGCTATCCATTTCCCCCTCCACCCGCTCATAGGCAAATGCGGAAATCAGCGCCAGAAACCATTTTACACCAGATATTGATGTAAGGTACCCCTTATAGAACTATTTCTAGAACTATTCTAGGTACAATTGCATAAAAAATGTGTTTTTTATTCTATAATGCACTAAAGAATATGAAAATAAAAACAAAATAGGCAATCACATGGTGTTATCAGGCAAAGATCTAGCTGCTTACAGAAACGAGGAAATTCTGTTTCAAGGTCTTTCTTTTTGTTTATTTTCACAGCAACTTATGACAATCACCGGTCCTAATGGTATCGGAAAGTCTACATTACTCCGAATCATTGTCGGTCTTCTTGAAGCTGCTGAAGGTCATATAATCCTTAAAGACCATAATCAAACATACCCTGTTGCAACTGCCTGTCATTACCTTGGTCCTCAAAACGCTATGAAACCTCTCTTATCTGTCATTGATAATTTGCAATTTTGGGCAGAATTTTATGGTCAACATTTACGCTTTGTGCATGAAGCCCTTGCCGATATTGGTCTTTCTGATCTTGAACATTTACCCTTTAACACTCTGTCAACTGGACAACAAAGACGTGTCGCTATTGCCCGTCTTTTACTCTCCTATCGTCCTATTTGGATTTTGGATGAACCAATATCTGGTCTCGATAACCATGCTCAGAAACTCCTTGCCCGTATTTTCCAGCGTCATCTCAATCAAGGTGGTATGATTATCGCCGCGACTCATAATTCCCTAGGTATTCCAGAAAACCATACCATCGCTCTGGAAAAATTTTTACCTCTCTAGGAGAGAATAAAGAGAATAAAATGAAAGCACTGTTCTGGCGTGATCTTAAACTATTATTAGCGCTACAAGCTACTTCACTAACAGGATTATTGTTTTTCATCGCTGTTGTTGTCATAACCCCCTTTGCCATTGGACCAGATCCCAAAACTCTTGCACAAATAGGACCGGGTATATTGTGGTTTGGAGCCCTTCTTGCAGGGCTCCTCAATCTGAACAAACTTTTCCAAATCGATCGCGATGATGGTAATCTCGACCAATTTATCCTTTCAGAACAAAGACAAAGTTTTACACTAATTGTCTTTACCAAATGTCTTGCCCATTGGGTAGGAACAATGCTTCCTCTTATTTTTGCTACACCTATTTTAGCCCTCATGCTTCATTTAGATGTAGTAATAACTTTTACAACAATACTTACCCTTTTATGCGGAACACCAGCTATTATTTTTATTGGTGCTATAGGCGCTGCACTCGCAACCTCATTGTTGCACAGTACTTTGCTTATTTTTATCATTATCTTGCCGTGGATCATTCCAATTATGATTTTTGGTGTTTCCGCTGCTACAGCCCCAATAAACCCAAATACCTCTTTTCTCACTTCCCTAGCTCTTCTCAGCGCTTTTTCACTTCTTTTGAGTCTCTTTAGCTCTTTTGTTGCTGCGATAACGCTTAAACTTTTATCAGAATAATAAAAGTTGATTGCCGCATAGCAAAACTCTGCCTATTATGAATTTTATGAATGAAATAATGCGCACATATAAAATGAGATCACTCCCTATAAGTTTTACCCATTTCATGAAAATAAGCAAAATGATTTTGCCTTGGTTAGCCAGCATAACATTGTGTTTTCTTATCTTTGGATTGATTCTTGTGATGCATTCCCCTGATGACTATCAACAAGGGATTACTGTTAAGATTATGTACCTTCATGTACCCTTTGCGTGGTTGTCTACATTCTGTTATATAACGATGAGTGCCGCGGCATTAGGAAATTTGATTTGGAAATATCATCTTGCTGATGTGGCACTCAAATGTGGGGCGCCCATTGGAGCAATTTTTACCGCCTTGGCTCTCATGACAGGAGCACTTTGGGGGAGACCTACATGGGGAACATGGTGGGTCTGGGATGCTCGGTTAACATCAGTTTTAATTCTACTTTTTATCTATCTTGCTATTATCCTGCTTGGACGAGCTTTCGACAACCCAATAAAAGCCGCGCGCGCTACTGCAATTCTTACACTTGTTGGATTTGTTAATATCCCTATTATTAAATTTTCTGTTAATTGGTGGAATACATTGCATCAACCCGCATCATTGTTACGCACTGGAGGACCAACAATCGACAATGCTATGTTATGGCCCCTTATAACAATGCTCTTTTGTTTCATCTTTATGTTTATTACGCTCTATTTGATGGCTATGCGAAATGAAATCAATCATCGTTATATCCAAATACTTCAGATAAAAAAATCCCGTCGTGCACAACAATAGGCGCTTCATTATGCTCGACCTAAATGGCATCCACGGCGGACTTTTAGGAAATCTATCTCAGAAAATTGATTTTTTCCTGAGCACCCTTAAACACGAGCAAATTGTTGTTTTAAGCTATGTGCTTTCTGCAATATCCCTCTTATGTCTTATTGGATATATTCTTTGCAAAGCTCTCTACCAAAAAAAAATTCTCCAACAGCTAAACAAAAAAGAGCTGTCACAAAAAGATAAAGTATAATGAAAAACATCCCTCCAAAACTTAAAAAAAATATATCTTTGCCTGTTCTGCTTGTTTTTTTTGGACCATTTGTGCTTTTTCTTCTTCTCATGATGTTTTTTTTCAACTTTATGGATAAAAAACACCTTCAAGATTCTTCTCTTCTCCCAAACGCATTAGCTGAAAAACCTGCTCCCAATATTTATCTTCCTCTTCTTGATAAAGAAAGTTATCTCAATTCAAAACAGTTTAAAGGACGTGTCACATTGGTCAATTTTTGGGGTTCTTGGTGTTTACCCTGTCGCGAAGAGCATCCTCTTCTTATGAAAATTGCACAAGATAAACGTTTTGATCTAATTGGCATTAATTATAAAGATAACAAAGCAAATGCCCTGCGCTTTTTAAACAGTTTTGGTAATCCTTTTAAATTTATTGGCTTTGATGATTCAGGATATACAGCTATTGACTGGGGGGTGTATGGACCACCAGAAACCTTTCTCTTGAATAAAGAGAGTATTATTATTGCCAAACATGTTGGTCCCTTAACATGGCAAATTTATCAAAAAAAAATTCTACCAAAAATTGAACAAGCGATTATGACAGAAGAAAAATAATGCAGGTTTGTAAAAACATAACGTTTTATCATGCTATGTATTGCTATTTTATTTATACGGCCACTTATTCTTCTTAGAAAAATTTGACAAGAGTATTATCATTGTTGATTCAAAAACATATGTAAAGAAATATCTGTAGAACAAACCTCCAAAATATGACAAAAATTTTAAGTAGTTTTCATTTTTCCTTAGCGATTAAATATCTGTTTGGGAGCTTTAGTTTTGATTATTTGGACAAAACAATATTGCTATAGAACCATCGTTAGCTTAATGACAGCAACAAACTATTGTTTTCAAAATCATATAGTATTTTTTCTCCGCTTTTTTATCTGAAATACACATTGTTATGAGGGGACTTCACCACTATTCTCATCTTTATAAAATAATAAATCTGCTTTTTTGCAGCGTCATTGTTATATTTATTCCCATTACACTTATCTGTTCGTAATAGACTCCATAAAGCCTATATTGAATCTATACATTCTTATTCTCTCGATAATTTCCCTTATGATTATAACTAATAAGCTTTATTGAGTCTTAATAAGATAAATTCGAGTAAGAAAATATGACTACAATCAAAAAGTCTCATTTAACAGAGAAGATAAGTTATGAGTACATAATCAATTTATCAATGAACATTATAAAAGAATTCATTGTAAGAAATAAACTTTTGAGATGTAAAAAGTACAAAAGAAGCTTTTTCGAGAAGAGGAAATATATTTTACAGAGAACTCTTTTTTAAGCACTCTATGACGTAATTACTGATTTCAACAGAAAGATCACTCGTATACACTAAAAAAACTCTAAAACAAGAAATATTCTAGAAGTTCATATGAGCTTATGCGTAAACTTTTATGACGCAAATAAAATAGGCTTTTGTTGCAATCATCATTTTTTATGAAAAATATTTGATTATGTTTTTTCTTCTAGAAATTCTTGCGGTGTAAAACGATACGTTTTTGAGCAAAATTCACATGTGACTGAAATATAGTTATCTTTAACCATTTTATTGCGTTCATCAATAGGAAATCCTTCTAGGATTCCTTTAATTTTTTCGCATGAACAAGAACATTGATCGACAAGAGAAAAAGAATTAAAAACTCTAACACCTTGTTCATGAAAAAGACGAAACAATAACTGTTTACTACCCACTTGGGGATCTGTTAATTCTGAACTTTCAATCGTTTTCATGAGTATTTTAGCTTCCTGCCATTGGTTATCCAATTGGGTATGAGTTTTCGTTTCTTCTCGCTTTTGATGAGGAGCATCTATTTTATGATGAGACGATTCTTGGGGTAAAAGTTGGGTCAAAATACCTCCAGCTCGCCAGCTTTTCTGCGATTTTCCTTGTTGATCACGATTAATTAATATGGCAACAGCCAAACGAATATCAGTAGGAATTTGCTCTGATTGATCAAAATAAATACGAGAAGCTTCTTGTAAATTTGATCCCTCTAATGCAACTATCCCTTGATAGGGTTGCATGTGGGGACCTTGATCAATTGTGAAAGCTAAAGTGCCTTTTCCTAAAAGTATTTCTGAAGAGGTTTGACCATTGTCTATGGCTTGTTTAAGCTGTTCCTTATCAAAACGAGCATATCCACGTAAACTGGAAGGAGGCGAAAAATCGCACACCAACATATTAACCGGTCCATCGGAATGGGTTTGTAGAATAAATTTTCCCGTAAGTTTTAGAGAAGTTCCAATCAGAACCGTTAAAAGTAAAGCTTCTGCTAGAAGATAAGAAACCGGTTCAGGGTATTGATGTCTTGTGAGAATAGAATTTAAAGTTTCCCCAAGTTGTACGGCACGTCCACGGATATCAAGTTCTTCAACTTGAAAGGGAATAACACTATCATCTTCATGCAAGAAGTTGTTGTTGAGAGAGGCTTCATCCTTAGCTTGTTCACTCATAGCTTTACCTTTTTTATATAATTTGTTGTAGGGAGGCTATTGTGGAGAGAAAAATGCATCTTGTAAACACCAAGAAAGAATTGCTTTTTGAGCATGAAGACGATTTTCAGCCTCATCGAAGACAACGGAGTGCGGTCCATCAATCACAGAATCAACCACTTCTTCACCACGATGAGCAGGAAGACAATGCATAAAAAGAGCATCCGGTTTTGCTAATTTCATGAGAGCTTCATTTACTTGATAAGGCTGAAAAATAGAATGACTGCGAGCACGAAACTCTTGTCCCATGGAGACCCATGTATCGGTCATAATACAATCAGCATCTTGAGCCGCTTCTTGGGGATTATGGGTTAGCATAAGATGCGCTCCCCGCTCACGTGCCCAATGTACAAATTGTTCTTGTGGTTCACTGCCCTTTGGTGTGGCAACACGCAAATGAAAACCAAAAAGAGCTGCAGCTTCAATTAAGGAATGGAGCACATTATTACCATCTCCCATCCATGCAAATATTTTGCCAGCAATTGACCCTCTATGTTCCTCATAGGTTAAGATATCTGCTAAAATTTGGCAAGGATGTGTATCATCTGTAAGGGCATTAATGACAGGAATTTGTGCATATTGTGCCAATTCGAGCATACGTTGATGTTTTGTTGTTCGTAATATCACGATATCCACAAAACGGGATAAAACTCGAGCCGTGTCAGCTATAGTTTCACTGTGACCAAGCTGCATCTCTGAGCCCGTGAGCATGATTGTATCTCCCCCAAGCTGGCGCATACTGATATCGAATGAAATACGGGTTCGTGTGGATGGTTTTTCAAAAATCATCGCGAGCGTTTTACCTATAAAAGGTTTTGAACCTTTTCCTGCTTTAAAAGATGCTTTAAGGATTTTTGCATAATCGATTAATGCACGTGCCATTGCTGGCGTTAAAATGGATAAATCCGTGAAATGACGAAGAGCATTTGTCATGTGTGTGATATTTGTCTGTCCTTATTTATTTTCGAAAGATAAGAAATTGCTTTTTCAATACGACGCAAACTTTCATCTATTTCTTCTTCCTTGATAATAAGAGGAGGCAATAAGCGCACAACATTATTGTTGGCAGCAACACTTAAGAGATATTCACTTTCCAAGGCATTAACAACAAGATTTGAAGGCACAACACACTGAATGCCCATCATAAGCCCCATCCCCTGAACAGCGCAGATAATATCAGGATAGATATTGAGAATGTGCAAAAGTCCATTTTTTAATTTATCCCCCATACGCTGAACATGGTTGAGAAAACTTGGCTCTAACAAAATATCAAGAATACTATTTCCTACAGCCATTCCAAGCAAATTGCCTCCAAAGGTTGATCCATGCGTCCCAGGTGTCATACTTTTTGCAACTTTATCCGTTGCAAGGCAAGCACCTAATGGAAATCCACCTCCTAGTCCTTTTGCAAGGGTAAGAATATCAGGCGTGACATCACTCCATTCATAGGCAAAAAGCTTTCCTGTTCGTCCTACACCCGTTTGGACTTCATCTAAAATCAATAACAGACCATTATCATCGCATATTTTGCGCAAAAATCTTAAATATTCATGAGGGACCGTTCGTATTCCTCCTTCTCCTTGAATAGGTTCAATAAGAATAGCGGCGGTATTTTTATTAATAACGTTACGCAAAGCGGTTTCATCACAAAAAGGGACTTGAATAAATCCACCAGCTTTAGGTCCAAAGCCTTCAAGATATTTTTCATGCCCAGTCGCAGCAAGTGCTGCAAGTGTACGTCCATGAAATGCCCCTTCAAAAGTAATTATTTCAATGCGTGTTGAATGACCAGCGGCATAGTAATAATGACGCGCTGTTTTAAATGCGCATTCTAATGCTTCAGTGCCTGAATTGCAGAAAAAAACCTTATCTGCAAAACTATTTGCACAAAGCCGCGTAGCAAGAGCTGCTTGTTCAGGAGATTGAAAAAGATTGGAAACATGCCAAAGCTTTTCAGCTTGTATTTTGAGTGTATCAACCAATTTTGGATGTGAATACCCTAATGCATTAACAGCAATGCCAGATGTGAAATCAAGATAATGTTCTCCTTTATCGGAAATAAGCCATACACCATGCCCTTGTTCAAAATGCAAATTTCGTCGTGCGAAGCATTCATAAAGTGGTTGTACAGAGATGGTGTCCATCATAATTTCCTTTATATTTTAACCTTTTCAATATATATACAAAGCAACACTATAAATAAAACAACATGGTACATTTCGTTACGGTGCTTTCAACTTTCATTGCGATTAATGATTACACCTATGGAATAGATCATTACACCAATTGAAAAAAAGTCAATGAAGGTTCTACAAATAAGCATTTTGGAAAAAACCTTAAACAAAAGTGAAAGTTTAACCTATGATTGATTTGCAAGTTGGGGAAAACATTCTAAATAAACTCTTCAAGAGGTAAAGACTCTTGTCATAGAGTGAGTGCATATTGTAATTTACAATATAATAAGCAAGATGATGTGTTTTGATTTGTAAATCCACAGGTTGGATGATTTTTTTATGCTCACGTAGAGTGTAAAGTTCTTTCATTCAGCGTAATGAAAACATTATTTAAACATTTGAAGATGCAACGGGGGAGAGCATCTTAGTGACGTAATCGGAATGGAGTGCTGGTATGGGTTGGACATGTGAACGCGTTGAGCTTCTTAAAAAGCTTTGGAGTGAAGGATTAAGTGCAAGTCAAATTGCTGCTCAATTAGGTGGGGTCAGCAGAAATGCAGTCATCGGCAAAGTACATCGATTAAAGTTACCAGGACGTGGTAAGACAGCACAAGGAAGTACGCGTGCGCAAAAAACTCCCGTGGGAAGCAGCAGCCCATCATCTCCACGTGTGCGTCGCAACACATCCACGGTATCGCCAATAAACACATCAGCTGTAAGTATTGAAGAAACCGCTTTAAAGACAGAATTTGTAGTGGAAGATGTAAAAGAAGTTGATATGTCCACAAAATCCAATGTAGTTGTGCCTATATCACGTCAACTTAATCTTCTACAATTGAGTGAAAATACATGTAGATGGCCGGTTGGCGATCCATTATCAGCAGATTTTCATTTTTGTGGTGCAGATTCTGATGAAAATAGCCCTTATTGTGCCTTTCACGCTAAGCTAGCATTTCAACCAATATCTGAAAGACGTCGGATAAGAGTGTAATATCCTCCGATTGAATCTCGTATTCTACGCCTTCTGCGCTTCGTTATTAAATTTTAATTATTGAATTATTATGAGAAAGAAATTTGTTCTTTAATGAATGAAAAAATTTCTTCATGAAAGCATTCATCGTAAATTGTATCTTTTGATGCGAGTGTGTGGCTACGTGTTGTAAAATGTCTATTGTTGTTTATTTTCACGATTCTCTTTAATTCAGTTATACAGTTTTTAAAACTATCCATAGTAGCAATATCTTTTGAAGAACGTAGTTTCTTAATTTCTCATGTTTTTATTTTTCATATACTTAATAGATTAATGCATTGATTTATAAAACAATTTATCATTTTACATCCTGAATTAGATCCGCAAATATGATAAGACTCTCTCATTTTAAGTCTTCTTATATTGAATTAATAAAAATCTTTCGTTTGCACATCACAAACGAGACGAGAGCCGTGTAGAGTAAAAACACTTAAAGAAAGACACACCGCTTATAAACTTTCTCAAGTACTAAGGGGAAATTCAAGGGCTATCGCCATATTGGGAAGTGGTAAATCACGTTAGAATATCCAACCTTGCACTTTATATGTAAGTGTAAAGATGGTGGTGTACAATGAATTTTGTACACCTCATGGAGATTACTTTTTACACGCCCTTCCATAAAATGAATTTGAAAATATTAGGAGATATTTTTTTAATAAGCATGTGAATATGTAGTATAAGTATGTTCTGCCTGAAACATTCTGTTTTTCGTGAGTGCTGTTATCACATTAAATCTGTAAAAACAAAAGCATGAGGCAATGAGAGAGTGTAAAACAATGGTCTTTATAAGCCTTTATAAGAAAATTAAAAAATAAGGGAATATTGTATTTAAGGTTTTTGCGCAATATATGGGAAATAATTAATTATCGTTATTAATCAGTATATTATCACATCCTTTCTACAACCTGTAATATACGAGATCTTATAAAATCAATATTGAACCTGAAACGACCTCAATAACATCACATTTCTTTTCCCGATACGAAACGGCGCAACCAAACATAAAGCGCACCTTCTCCGCCATGTTGACGCGCTGCTTTTTCAAACGCATGGACATAATATCGAAAAGCTGGTGTTGATAACCAATACGGAACAAATCTATACAAAGCTCCATCGCTCCCAACGGATCGTCCTTTTCCTGTAATCACAAGAACATAACGCAATCCTCTCTGCTGAGAGGATTGTAGAAATTTTTTTAAGAAAAAATAAGCTTCTTCCTGCATATAACCGTGGAGATCAAGACGCGCCTCAAGAGGATAACGACCTTGGGAAATTTTACGATGTGCAACATGATCAAAGAAATGAACCTTTTGTGCTTGTGTAACTGCCCTCTTTTCTCTTTTAATAATTGTCGAGGGTTGTTGATTTTCCTGAGACAATAAGGAGATTTGAGTTACAGGCTGTTTTTTATCATTAATATTTGCAATAGTTTCTGAAGTAGAAGAGAGCATCTTACCGTGAAGCGGTGTTATCGTACGACAAACCATCTCCCATAAAAGGCGATCTTGTGAAGCCAATAAATCTCTTTTTTGTCTCCATTTATTTGAGGACATTTTAATTTCTCATAAATCATTGAATGCTTATGGAAGAAAAACAAAAAGTATTTTAATTTTCATTTTCTGTAGCAAAAAGCTTCCAGTTGGGATCTGACGATAAACTATTGCGAACAAAAGTCCAAATATCCCTGATTTCTACAATAGCATCAGGATCACCGTCTATACGCTCGCCCTGTTCATTATAAGTAACAGAAATCATCTCACTGACAATACGTATCGTTAAAAGTTCGTCTTTTTCTTGTATTGCCGCCGAGACAAACTCGATCTTATTAATTCCAACAAAAGTAAACTCTATTCTTTCTTTGTTTTTTTCTCGTTGTTCAATCGCTGTACAAAAGTTTTCAAAAACATTCTGACAAAGCAAGCTTTTTAGTTGACTGCGATCACCTTTGGCAAAAGCTGTTACAATCATTTCATAAGCAATTTGTGCACCTTTTATAAAAAATTGAGGAGAAAAATGCGGGTCAATTTTACGCAGTGCTCGCAAATTTTTATTCAAAATACTTCCCTCTGGTGCAATTTCATCAATTTCACTAAAATTGCCTTTTTCTGAATTTTTCTGATGAGGGAACGAAACAATATTATCTGTCGTTTCTGTCTCATCTTGTTTTTTAGAACGTCGTGAATAAGGATCAAAGGGTGGCTTTTCAAACCCAATTCGTTTCCCTAATACATTACGGAGTTGCACAAAAATAACAACCATAATAACAAGAGCGATGACAAGTATAACGTCAAATTCCATAGGCGCTGTCAATCTCCAAAGATTAAGTCTCTAATAAACATTGCAGTCAATACCATTTATCAATAAATATGTAAAATAAGGAATCTTATCATTCAAATATTTTTATAGATTTTGTATTTAAACGGAGTTCTCTTAAGAATTTCTCCCCCTACTCATCCAGAAGGAAATTTTCATGTGATAAAACTTTATTCTATAAATCCTCGTTTTTTTGTTGTTATCTTTCTTTGCATTCTTTTAATCGAGATTGCTGGTTTTATCTTTGTTGGTCAAGAAATTGGTATTTTGGCAACCTTGAGTCTGGTTATTCTCACAACCATAGTTGGGGTTGTTTTATTGCGAATTCAAGGGATTAGCCTTTTAAAAAATATACAAACTGAACTTATCCAAGGACGCACATTAGAGAATAATATTATTAATGATGCTTTCATCATGTTTAGTGCGATTTTACTTATTCTTCCCGGCTTTGTAAGTGATCTCTTGGGAATATTACTTCTTATTAAACCAATTCGCTCTGTTGTTTGGCATTTCTTTTCATCATTAAAAAACAAAATGAATCAAAATACTAAAAGAAAAAATGACTCTGAAAAAATAATTGACCTTAACGCAGAAGATTACACAATTCATGATACGACAGAATCTCCATGGCGCAAAAATGATGATAACCATTGAAATGCCTAAAAAATCTGTAACAAACTAAAAAAATATTCAAGATAAAGAGCGCATTTCTTGCAACCTTTTGCAAGGCGTGATAACCAATCTGGTCTTTAGATCTAAAATAAATATACATATTATAATGAGAGAGGTTCGTCGTATGGCCGAAGGTGAAATGAATAACAGTGGTGGAGAGCCGGTTTTTGCTGTATTAACTCAATATTTAAAAGATTTATCATTCGAAAACCCTGGTGCTCCTCGTTCATTGCGTGCACGTGAAAAGTCACCACAAATTGATATCAATATTAACGTCAATGCTAACCCAATTGGTGATGATAATTATGATGTCGTTTTGTCTCTCTCCGTTAAAGCCAATGATGACACTGAAACCTTATTTCATGTAGAACTGATTTACGGTGGTGTTTTCCACCTTAAAAACATTCCACAAGAACATGTTATGCCACTGGTCTTTATTGAATGTCCCCGTCTTTTATTTCCATTTGCTCGCCAAATTATATCTGATGCTACTCAAAGTGGTGGTTTTCCACCTTTGTGGATTGACCCTATTGATTTTGCAGCACTCTTCCAAAAGCGTCTTTCTGAAGAACAAAAGGACAGTCAAATACAGCCCTCTTAAAAAATTTATTTTTTTTGCTATCAAAAAGCCCCTTGATATATTATTGGTATATTAGGGGCTTTTTTTCCTTTAGATGACTTTTTCGGCATGATAAGCCGCAAGCATTGCAATATTGACAACATCTGTATCGCTTCCACTAAATGGTACAATTTGGACAGATTTTTCCAATCCAATTAAAATAGGACCAATGATGGTTGCTTCACCAAGTTCTTGTAACATTTTGCTGGCAATGGAAGACGCGTGATATCCAGGCATAACTAAAATATTAGCAGTCTCTGTTAATCCCATAAATGGGTATTGCTGCATCAATTTGGAATTGAGCGCCACATCAGCGCTTATTTCTCCATCAAACTCAAAATCAACCTTGCGTTCGTGCAAAATATTAATTGCATCCTGAATTTGCTGCGTCGTCTGCCCTTTCATGTAGCCAAACGTAGAAAATGCTAAAAATGCTACCCGTGGTTGATATCCAAATCCACGCACAAACGAAGCTGTTTGTTCCGCTATATCAGCAAATTCTTCAGCATTAGGATTTTCATAAACAGCTGTATCGGCAATAAACACAGTTCGGCCACGGCAAATGGCCATTGAAATACCAATCAATCGTTCTTTTGGTTTTTCATCAATTGCCCGACGTATATCGATCAACGCTGTTTCATAATTGCGTGTCACCCCTGTAACCATTGCATCAGCATCTCCTAGTGCCACCATACACGCAGCAAAATAATTGCGATCATTATTGATACGACGATGACAGTCACGCAACAGCCAGCCTTGACGCTGCATCTTTTTATAAAGATAATTCGCATAAGCATCTGTACGGCAAGAAAGCTTGGCATTTATAATAGAAATACCTTCACGCTCCAAATCAATTCCAGCGATAACAGCTGCTTCTCTTATTTGCTCTTCCCGACCAACCAAAATCGCTTGTCCTAATTTTTGATGAACATAAGAAACGGCTGCCCGCATAACTTGTTCTTCTTCACCTTCTGCAAAAACAATTTGTTTTGGCGCTTGACGAACGTGGTTATAAACCCCACGCATTATCGAAGAAGTAGGATCACGCCTCGCATTTAAATCACGCTCATAGGCCTCTAAATCATCTATGTTCTTTTGTGCAACACCGCTTTCCATTGCTGCTTTTGCTACCGCTATTGAAACAACTGTGAACAAACGCGGATCAAAAGGAACGGGAATGATATAATTAGGACCAAATTTTAATCGCTTTCCACGATAAGCTTCTGCAACGCTGTCAGGTACTTCCTCATGCGCTAAATCAGCAAGAGCTCTTGCCGCAGCAATCTTCATGTCTTCATTAATAACTGTTGCACGCACATCAAGCGCACCACGAAATATATAAGGAAAACAGAGAACATTATTAATCTGATTTGGATAATCGGAACGCCCTGTTGCAACAATAGCATCATGACGCACTTGCATAACCTCTTCCGGCGTAATTTCTGGATCGGGATTGGCCATAGCAAAAACGATCGGCTGCGGCGCCATGGATTTTACCATTTCAGGGGTAAGAGCACCTTTAGCAGAAACCCCGAAAAATATATCTGCTCCTTCCATTGCTTCCATAAGCGTACGTTTATCCGTTCGAATAGCATGCGCAGATTTCCACTGATTCATTCCCTCTTTACGACCTTCATAGACCACGCCCTTTGTATCACATAATATGATATTTTCAGAACGAAAGCCCATTGCTTTAATCAGTTCAATACAAGCAATCCCAGCAGAACCAGCACCATTACAGACTAACCGCGTGTTTTGCATATCGCGCCCTGTTAAAGTCAAAGCATTGAGAACACCCGCAGCAACAATAATCGCTGTACCATGTTGATCATCGTGAAAAACAGGAATATTCATCACCTCGCGTAGGCGGCTTTCAATCATAAAGCACTCAGGTGCCTTAATGTCTTCAAGATTGATTCCACCAAAAGAAGGTTCTAAATGACGCACCAAATTGATAAAACTTTCCGTATCATTTATATCAATTTCTAAATCAATGGAATCAATATCCGCAAAACGCTTAAACAGCACTGCTTTGCCTTCCATGACCGGCTTAGAGGCAAGGGCACCTAAATTGCCTAACCCTAAAATAGCTGTACCATTTGAAATAACAGCAACAAGATTGCCTTTTGCTGTATAATCGTAAGCGAGTGCTGGATTTTGAGCAATTGCCTTAACTGGAACTGCAACACCTGGTGAATAAGCAAGTGCTAAATCATGCTGTGTTGCCATAGACTTTGTTGCAACAATCTCAAGCTTTCCTGGTCGACCACGACTATGAAAATCTAGAGCTTCTCTTTCGCTCGCACTGTAAACAGTTTGAGACATTTTCTGATCCTGCTCGCTCTTTTTCATCTCACTTTATTTTCTCCAAAAACAGTGTAAATTTTGCTTGATAATGCGTATAGTTATTAAATTTGATTCATATGTTAGAAATCGCTATTCTTGCCTTAGCAAATCTGATGATACGTTGCAATTTAGAGATAAATAAATATCGAAGTAAACAAAAAAGAGTAAAAACTTCACTTAAAGGAAACAGGCCTCGTACAAATGGATAAAAAAAACAATCATAAAAATAATTTAATTCCACAGCCTGCCTCCTCATCTGCTTCCTCTCAAGAACGTCTTACACCTATGATGGAGCAGTACATAGAAATCAAAGCCATCAATCATGATTCCCTTCTCTTTTACAGGATGGGGGATTTCTATGAATTATTTTTTAATGATGCAATTGAAGCGGCTCAGGCTTTAGGAATCACACTCACAGCACGCGGAAAACATTTAGGACAAGATATTCCTATGTGTGGTGTTCCCGTTCATGCGGCAGATGATTATTTGCAAAAACTCATTGCTTGTGGTTATCGCGTTGCTGTTTGTGAACAAATAGAAGATCCTGCTGAAGCGAAAAAACGTGGCTCAAAATCTGTTGTTCGGCGTGATGTTGTTCGTCTTGTAACACCTGGAACAATAACAGAAGAAAAACTCCTTGATCCAACGCGTGCAAATTATTTGATGACGCTTTCCCGTATAAAAACCAGTGATGGAGAAGAGTTTGCTCTTTCTTGGATTGATATCTCAACAGGCATATTTCGTGTAACAGAAAGCCGCCAAGAAAAACTTTTGGCAGATATTATGCGTGTGGATCCACAAGAAATCATTGTTGCTGATTCCTTTTTTCATGATAAATCTCACAAATCGCTTTTTAATGTTCTTGATCGTATCGTTTCACCTCAACCTGCTTGTCTCTTTGATGCACTCACCGCTGAACGCGATATTTGCAATTATTTTAAACTCTCAACTCTTGAGGGTGTTGCCGATTATTCACGTTCCGAACTCTCTGCAATTGTGGCGGCTATTCGTTATATCGAAAAAACACAAATCACGCATCGTCCTCCCCTCATGCAGCCTGAGCGCCAAAATGAAAGTGCGACTCTTTTTATTGATGCTGCAACCAGATTAAGCCTTGAACTTATTCGTACGACATCAGGTCAACGGGATGGAAGTTTATTAAAAGCGATTGATCGCACTGTAACAGGAGGAGGGTCACGCCTTCTTATTGACCGCCTTATTGCTCCCCTCACCACTCCTTCAGCGATTGATACGCGTTTGGATTCTATCGATTTTTTTCTACGTAATCCTTCTCTTGCAGAAGCGATAAAGCTTATTTTAAAAGGGGGACCAGATATGCCCCGCGCCGTTTCACGTTTGGCTCTTGGACGAGGAGGCCCCCGTGATATGGCGACAATCCAACGCGGTTTTGAAATCATTCGTGAACTGCATCAACTCCTTAATAATGAGCTCCTATCTCAAGAAATAAGTGATGTACAGCAGATATTCTCAAACTTACCCACAGCTTTATACATTCATTTAGAGCAAGCATTAGCTGATGATCTCCCACTGCTTAAACGTGATGGGGGATTTATTCGCTCCAATTATCATAAAGAACTCGATGAAATGCGGGCTTTACGTGACGAATCTCGCCGCGTTATCGCTGAACTTCAAGCGAAATATGCCCAAGAAACAGATATTAAGACGCTTAAAATAAAGCATAATAATATTCTAGGCTATTTCATTGAAGTAACCAGTACACAAGCATCTGCTCTCACAAATAATCCACAGGCTAAAGCACGTTTTATTCATCGCCAAACAATGGCAAATGCTATGCGTTTTACGACAACAGAGCTTGCTGACCTTGAAAGCCGTATTGCCCATGCTGCCAACCATGCATTGACGCTTGAATTAGAAATCTTTGATATTCTCGTTCAGGAAATTACCGAACAAGTTGACTTTATTCGTAAAGCCTCTGAAGCACTTGCAATTTTAGATGTCTCTGTCGCTCTAGCACATCTTGCTGAAGAACAAGGATATTGCCGCCCTAAAATTGATCATTCACTGACCTTTCATATTACAGCAGGACGCCACCCTGTCGTCGAGCAAGCACTCCGCAAACAAGCCGCAGAACCCTTTATTGCCAATAATTGTGATCTCTCTGTACAAAAAAATCAACAGTATGCAGCAATCTGGCTTTTAACTGGACCTAATATGGGAGGAAAATCAACTTTTTTGCGGCAAAATGCTCTCATTGCTATTATGGCACAAATGGGGTCATTTGTTCCAGCAACTTCAGCGCATATTGGCGTCGTTGATCGCCTGTTTAGCCGTGTTGGTGCTTCCGATGATCTTGCACGAGGGCGCTCAACCTTTATGATGGAAATGGTGGAAACAGCAACGATTCTCAACCATGCAAGTCACCACTCCCTTGTTATTCTTGATGAAATAGGACGTGGAACATCAACCTTTGATGGACTATCTATTGCTTGGGCAGCCGTTGAATATCTCCATGAAGTTAACCATTGTCGTGCTATTCTTGCTACCCATTTTCATGAAATGACTGCGCTTACCGAAAAACTTGATAGACTGCATAATGTAACCATGAAAGTCAAAAATTGGGATGGTGATGTGGTTTTCCTTCATGAGGTCATACCAGGAGCTGCTGACCGTTCCTATGGTGTACAAGTTGCAAAGCTTGCTGGACTTCCCCCAGCCGTTATTACACGAGCGACAGATGTCCTCCATCAACTAGAACAAGGTGAAATGGCTGGAAAAGGGCATAAACTCATTGATGATTTACCCCTCTTTTCTCTTAAAGCAACATCTCCTGTCAATGAAGAAAGAAACAAACATTGTGTTCTTCACGAAGCTTTAAAAAATATCCATCCTGATGAACTCTCTCCTAAGCAAGCTTTAGAAACAATTTACCACCTCAAACAGCTTGAAGAGAGTACCCCCCTATAGAAAACAGATGTTACTTTTTATTAAATAAGCTTTCTTAATAGGAAATAAAGTGTCCTTTTTTGATATGTTTTGGTACAAATATTTGTTTACCTTATTCCTATTGCTTTTCTACGCAATATATTTTGATAAGTAGAATGCATCTAGAGGAAAAATCCTATGCATTATATTTCATATTTCCTTAGATCAATCTTGACGTTTATACAAAAAAATTGATCCACATCGATTCTTTTTACAAGACAATCATTTTTTGCAACGATTATCTTGAATTCTCCTCCACCTTGCCAACATGCATGTTTAATGAATTACGCTTTTTTACGCTCAATATTATCTTACTCATAGCAACAGCGTTGGTTTAAAGCTGTCTGTGTGTATCATACTACCCCATTTTGCATGATAAATTCACGTGCAATAGATTACGCTTTTTCTTTATATTTCAAATGATAAAGAACTCTTTTACTGTTTCCACATGAATCATATAATTAAGTATATCAATGATATTCTAATTGCATTTTATTTTCCTAAAAAAAGCTTTTGAAATCCTTCCCAACCTTAAACGACGAAGATTTCCACTCGAATTTGATCTGTAAACAGTCCCAATTCTAGCGGCTTCCTCTTAAGCTTCCCACTCATGTAATTAACTTACACAAGGACTTGACAAACAAGCCTAAGAATATTCACAACTCACGTTAAAAACACTTAAATGTTGAAAGCTTTCTTATATCCCACGTCTCAATGACAGTGTTTTATAGCCCAACAAAATAATATCACCAGTACAATAAATATCTTTCATAAGATGAGTAATAAGAGATCATAACCTTGCATAAAACTAGAATATGATATGAAAAGCGCTTGATACGACCTCACCTGTCTTACACAACTACTAAAAAAAATCCGCAGCAGCTTTTATAAATTTTATGCATCGCCTTTTAATCATACTTACGATAACTCAAAATATCCTGATAAGCTCATAAACTTATCCGCTTAGAATATCGTGCAAAAGATACCAAAAAATCTCTTAGAGGACTATCTTTCTTTTATAAGTCAATACATTGATTTATAATTAAAGTTTAGCGTTATTGAACTTGAATTAGCCCCCCCAAATATCGTAAGATTCTTTCATTTCAAGCCTGTTTATCTTAAACCAATCAAAATCACTTGCTTGCACATCACAAGCGGGATGAGTGTGTGGGAAAAACTATAATACAAATGCCTCTTATGAACCCCAAGGATTGTAGCAACATCCATGAGCTGGCAAAGTGTGTGATGGTGCCGGCTTGCTTCTTCTCAAGCGTAAAGATGGGGCTGTTCAATGGATTTATCGTTATACCATTCATAGGTACCGTCGCAAAATGCGCTTGGGAGCATTGAGAGATGTCTCTTAAAACGCATCCTTTATCTCATCAAATATTACGAACTGCACCCTTTGAAGCAGATGTGGTCATCGCTGCATAAGCTTTGAGAGCCTTTGAAATTTTACGCTGACGCTTCTCAACCGGTTGCCAAGCACCTTTTCCTTTTGCTTCCATCTTAGCACGACGCTGCCTCATTTCAATGTCATCAACCAATATATGAATGCTACGATTTGGAATATCAATTTCTATGATATCCCCCTCTTCTACCAACGCAATTTCTCCTCCTTCAGCAGCTTCTGGTGAAATATGTCCTATCGAGAGCCCTGAGCTCCCCCCTGAAAAACGTCCATCCGTAACAAGTGCACAAACCTTGCCCAATCCTTTAGATTTGAGATAACTCGTTGGATAGAGCATTTCTTGCATTCCAGGTCCACCACGAGGACCTTCATAACGGATTAAAACAATTTCACCTGTTTTAATCTTATCCGTTAATATAGCTGAAACAGCTGAATCTTGGCTTTCAAAAATTCTTGCTGGACCTTTAAAGGTTAAAATTGACTGATCAACACCTGCTGTCTTTACAATACAGCCATCTTTTGCAAGATTTCCATAAAGAACTGCCAATCCTCCATCTTGTGAATAAGCATGTTTCCTATCGCGAATCACACCTTTTTCACGATCAAGATCAAGAGTCTCATAGCGACTAGATTGGCTAAAAGCGGTTTGGGTTGGAATGCCACCTGGAGCAGCACGATAAAATGCACGAACTGTTGGTTCATTGGTTTGTTTTACATCCCAACGGTACAAAGCTTCTTTCATCGTTTTTGCGTGAACCGTATAAGTTGACGTATCAATGAGTCCCGCCGCATCCAATTCGCCTAAAAGCCCCATAATACCACCGGCACGATGAACATCTTCCATATGCACATTCGCAACAGAAGGAGCAACCTTGCATAAAACAGGAACACGACGTGAAAGATGATCAATATCCGTCATGGTAAAATCCACCTCACCTTCTTGCGCCGCTGCTAAAAGATGCAGTACTGTATTGGTTGATCCTCCCATGGCAATATCAACGGTCATTGCATTTTCAAAAGCCTTGCGTGAAGCAATAGAGCGTGGCAAAACTGTTTCATCATCTTCTTCATAATAACGCTTGACCAATGTAACAATCTGTTTTCCAGCTTCTTCAAAAAGCATCCGTCGATCTGCATGTGTTGCTAGCATTGATCCATTTCCGGGAAGCGAAAGCCCCAATGCTTCCGTTAAACAATTCATAGAGTTGGCCGTAAACATTCCTGAACAAGAACCACATGTAGGACAAGCAGCGCGCTCCATTTCAGCAACTTCTTCTTCTGAATTCTGTTCTGAAGCTGCTGCGACCATGGCATCAACCAAATCAACCATTAGATCTTGATCTTTCCATTTAATCTTACCTGCTTCCATAGGACCGCCTGAAACAAAGATTGTTGGAATATTCAACCGTAAAGCAGCCATTAACATACCAGGCGTAATTTTGTCACAATTAGAAATACAGACAAGTGCATCCGCACAATGTGCATTAACCATATACTCTACAGAATCAGCAATAATTTCGCGTGAAGGCAAAGAATAAAGCATTCCATCATGCCCCATCGCAATTCCATCATCTACAGCAATAGTGTTAAACTCTTTCGCAACACCACCAGCAACGGCTATCTGTTGTGCAACCAATTGCCCAAGATCCTTTAAATGGACATGTCCTGGTACAAATTGTGTAAAAGAATTCGCAATCGCAATAATGGGTTTACCAAAATCTGCATCTTTCATCCCTGTTGCACGCCAAAGACCGCGGGCTCCTGCCATATTACGCCCGTGAGTCGATATTCTTGAACGGTAAGAAGGCATTATTTTTTTCCCCTCAAATAATTCCATTTTTCTTGTTGTGCTGTAACTTCATTATAAAAACAAGAGCTTTAGTATTCAAAAGAGAAAAATACCTTGGACTGAGACATTTGAAGCACAAAATTAAAAGATTTGCATCAACTTCCTCATAAAGCTTTTGTTTTTTCTATTCCTTATCAATCAACATCTCATCTCTGCGTAACTCTATGTTTGAGAAAAATGTCAAGACGATTCAGTGCAGTATGAACTGTTCTAGATTTTTGTATGCCAGATTTGATGGCTATATTGCGTATATCTATTTGCGTAATTTCTGAAATTGGAAAGAATATAAAGGCATCGTGGTAAAAATCTATCATCTCCTTACAATTCAGCTTTACACCTTTCAAAAGCTTCCATAGTAATATCTTTTAAATAATGATGAGGCGCTGTCTCATACTTTTGTTTTTCACACTCTTCAATGGAGTTACCCCCTTAGGAAGAACAAAACACACCAAACAAAATACACTTGTATTGCCAATTTACGCATTCGTTTTAAAGAAACATTTCTCACTGCGCTCGAACTCAGTTCATGACAGCGCCCATAAAGGTATAACGGCCCTCGTGAATAATATAAACTTATGAGAAGCATCCTCACCACTTATGAAGAAGAAAACAAACACCATCATACATTTTACTCATCCCCAATGTTGCGAAGTCCTTGGCAATTAAGACAATTAAAAAGAGAGATTTTTATTCCTTTCTTCAAGTGTTTTTATCCACATGGCTCTCCTTGCTTATGACATCAAGCAAGTGACTTTAATTGTTTTAACATAAGAAGATCTCAAATGAGAGAACCTTATGATATTCGGGACTCTCATTCCAGTTGTAAAAAAATTAATTATGAATATAAATCAATGTCTTATATCATTATACCCTTTATGAGAAAAACGAATAGAATTTATAAAGAACTCCGTTTTTCTCGTAAGGAAATCTAGTGCAGAGTTACAATTTGTAGTTCATGCTCATTGGCTCCAGCAAGAGCGATAGAGCGTTCATCGGATAAAATGATAGGATAACCTGTTTCACCAAAGAGAGCCCATATGGTAATGCCTGGGGTCATTGGTGGAAGATCTGGAAAGTTTTTAGCCAAGTCATCTGTACAAACTTTTTTTAAATAGGCAATTTGTCCCGCATCAGAGTAGACTGTGTTCTGAAACGATAAGTTTTGTTTATGTTCTCCCATTTCACGGTTCCTTTACGCCTTAACTTTTATGACTCACCACTACTGACTTTAATTGGAATCTGTTTTATTTCTTTTTTTAATCTTGGTTGATACAGATTAATTGATAAAAGACCATTTTTCAACTCCGCATTTGTGACATGCATCCCTTCCGCAAGAATAAAGATTCGCTGGAATTGTCGCGCAGCTATACCGCGATATAAATATTGATGATTTTGGTTGTCTGTTTGTTTACCATGAATAACCAATTGATTATCATCGAGCAAAATATTAAGATGATTAATCTTAAATCCAGCAACAGCCAAAGTTATCCGGATATGATTTGCATCATCGTTTTTATGTAAACGTTCAATGTTATAGGCTGGGTAAGCTTCATCAGCTTTACCGATACGTTGCAATGTTTTTTCTACGGTTTCAAATCCTAAAAGAAAAGGATTGGAGAAAGGCGTCACATGTGTCATTCATGAGTATCCTCTTTGAAAAGCGGCGTTACTTGACCAAACTCTATACAAAGTGTTCGCTGCATTCCTCTCATATGGCGAGCGTAAATGATAACTTCAAGAGAGAAAATTAAGAGAGTTCAATGACTCAACGTACCATAAAATTATCAAAAGCGCGAAATTTATCTAGTATATTATATAATAAAGATGAAGTTGCAGAAATATTTCGCCGTTTTTCTGTGCAACGCCCAGCGCCTAAGAGTGATCTTATCTATACAAATATTTTTACGCTTTTGGTGGCAGTTGTACTTTCAGCTCAAGCGACAGATGTAAGCGTTAATAAAGCGACAAAAGAATTATTTCGCCTTGCTGATCAACCGGAAAAAATGGTTGCATTAGGGGAAGAAGAAATAGCACTTCATATCCGTTCAATCGGTCTTTGGCGAGCAAAAGCACGCAATATTTATGCACTTTGCAACTGTTTAATTAATCAATATGGCGGTCAAGTCCCTGATACGCGTGAAGCACTTATGTCCCTCCCTGGAGTGGGACGAAAAACGGCTAATGTTGTTTTGAATGTTGCTTTTGGTCAACCTACATTGGCAGTAGATACACATATTTTTCGCTTAAGCAATCGTCTTGGTTTAGCGCCTGGCAAAACACCAGAGATTGTCGAAAAAAAATTATTAAAGATTATACCGATCTATTATCTTCGTCATGCGCATCATTGGCTAATTTTACATGGACGCTATATTTGTCAAGCACGTCAAGCAAAATGTGCGCAATGCATTATTGCCGATTTATGTAAAGCCGCAAGCAAAACAAATGCTATTCCGGCACCTCTGGTTGAAATTCAAGGCAATGGAGCGCCCATTTTTTTATAATACGGTCTTGCTATTTTGTGTATACTAGCTTATGAGAACATTTTTGAAACCGCCCGGCAGGGCATGCCGTGGCTGTTTAAATGCTTGTTCAAGCGTTGGTCCGCTTGATCAAATAAAATGTTTGATTGAATCAATTAATGTATGGAGTAGCAAAATGCCCAAGATGAAGACCAAATCATCCGCTAAAAAGCGGTTTAAAATCACTGCGTCAGGCAAAATTAAAGTAGCAGCTGCTGGTAAGCGCCACGGCATGATTAAGCGTTCGAATAAATTTATTCGCGATGCACGTGGAACAATGGTTTTGTGTGAACAAGATGCTAAAAAAGTCATTCAGCATTATTTGCCGAATGGTATTTAAACCTTACGCTTTTGATTTTGAGGAGATTATAATATGGCTCGTGTGAAAAGAGGTGTGACAGCACACGCTAAGCACAAAAAAGTTCTTAAACAAGCTGAAGGCTTTTATGGTCGACGTAAAAATACCATTCGTGCTGCTAAAGCAGCAGTTGATCGTTCAAAGCAGTATGCTTATCGTGACCGCAAAAATAGAAAGCGTACTTTCCGTGCTTTGTGGATTCAGAGAATTAATGCGGCTGTTCGTGCAGAAGGTTTAACTTATGGACGTTTTATTGATGGCTTATCAAAAGCTGGTATTGAAGTTGATCGTAAGGTTCTTTCAGACATAGCAATCCACGAGGCGGAAGCATTTTCTGCTCTAGTCGCTTCAGCAAAAAAAGCTTTAGAATATTTAAAAGACACAACACCTAATGCTTTTGAAGGCGCTGTCAAGTAAGCCAGTCGTGTTCTCTTAAAGCATTTATTTATTCGAGGTCCCGTGCTGGCTATTGCGAGTGCGGGTTTTTCTTTATTAGAAAATAGGCAAAAATATGAATGATATTGAGCGTCTGGAACAAGAAATTTGTTTAGCCTTAGAGGCAGCAGGTGATGAACAAGCACTTGAAACAGTGCGTATTTCAGCATTGGGTAAAAAAGGTAGTATCTCTGAAAAATTAAAAGAATTAGGAAAAATGGATGCTGGCGAGCGCCATAAAGTTGGACCTGTTCTTAATGGATTAAAAAATCGCATTTTAGAATTATGGGCACAAAAGCGTGATCTTCTGAAAAGACAGGCACTGGATGCCCGTCTTTCTCGTGAAACAGTTGATGTTACCTTGCCTGTTCGCTCTTCACCTATAGAACGGGGACGCATTCATCCTATTTCACAAGTGATTGAGGAAATTATTGCCATTTATACGAAGTTGGGTTTTTCTCTTGCCGAAGGTCCAGATATTGAAACAGATTATTATAATTTTACAGCATTGAATTTTCCTGAAGGGCATCCAGCGCGTGAAATGCATGATACCTTCTTTTTTGATGTTGATAAAATGGGAGAGAGAAAATTATTGCGAACCCATACATCACCCGTACAAATTCGTACACTAGAAAAACAAAAAGCACCGATACGGATCATTATTCCTGGAAAAACTTACCGCATGGATTCGGATGCAACGCATTCTCCTATGTTCCATCAGGTAGAAGGTCTTGTCATTGATAAAACCTCCACCATTGCCCATATGATGTGGCTACATGAAACCTTTTGTAAAGAATTTTTTGAAGTTCCCTCTGTAAAAATGCGTTTTCGTCCCTCTTTTTTCCCTTTTACCGAACCATCTATGGAAGTGGATATTCAATGTGATCGTTCTGGTTCAGAAATAAAATTTGGTGAAGGACAGGGTTGGTTGGAAATTTTAGGATGCGGAATGGTGCATCCTCATGTGTTGAAAAATGTTGGTTTAGATCCCGATGAATATCAAGGCTTTGCATGGGGAATGGGCATTGATCGTATTGCCATGTTGAAATACGGTATGCCTGATTTGCGGGCTTTTTTTGATGCTGACCTGCGTTGGTTAGACCATTATGGCTTTCGTTGCTTTGATATGCCTGCTTTTTTTCCTAATAGAAATGTGTGATCTTAGTCATCGCTTTCATGTGAGGTTTTAAAATGAAGTTTACATTGTCCTGGTTAAAAGATCACTTAGAGACAAATGCATCTTTGGATGAAATTTGTGAAAAATTAACCGCTATCGGTCTTGAGGTTGATCACGTTGATGATCGGTCTTCTTTAAAAGGTTTTGTGATTGCAAAAGTTTTAACAGCAATAAAACATCCTGATGCCGATAAACTCCAGATTCTGTCCGTCGATACAGGAACTTCCACACCTGTTCAAGTTGTCTGTGGAGCACCAAATGCACGTGCAGGTCTTATTGGTGTTTTGGCATTACCAGGCACTTATATTCCAGGACTCGATGTGACATTATCTGTAGGAAAAATCCGCGGGGTTGAAAGTTTTGGGATGATGTGTTCGCAAGCAGAGCTTGAATTATCAAATGAGCATGACGGGATTATCGAACTTCCAGAAGATGCACCTATTGGAGATTCATTTGCAGCTTATGCTGGTTTAGATGATCCGATCATTGATATTGGTTTGACCCCCAATCGTTCCGATTGTACAGGTGTTCGCGGTATTGCCCGTGATCTTGCTGCCGTTGGAATTGGAAAATTAAAAGAATTGTCTTTACCAAAATTTGATACTGCTTTTGAAACACCACTTCATGTTTCTTTAGATTTTTTGCAAGATTCATCGTTATGCTTAGGCTTTGCTTGGCGTGAAGTACGCAATGTTCAAAATGGCGAATCACCACAGTGGATGCAACAACGTTTGAATGCAATTGGTTTGAGACCGATTAATGCGCTTGTTGATATGACCAATTACATCAGTTTTGACCTTGGTCGTCCACTCCATGTTTTTGATGCAGATAAAATTAAAGGTAATTTGTGTGTACGTTGCGCGCGTGAAGGAGAACAGCTTCAAGCACTGAATGGAAAAATCTATCATTTGAGCGCTAAGAATTGTGTCATTGCAGATGACGAGGGAATTGTTTCGATTGCCGGCATCATGGGCGGTGAAAGAACGAGTTGTGATGAAACAACACATCGCGTTATTATTGAATCGGCGCTTTGGGATGCGCAAAGCATTGCACAAACAGGAAGAGCATTAGGTCTTATCAGTGATGCACGTTATCGATTTGAACGAGGTGTTGATCCGGCTTTTATAGAAACAGGGCTTGAAACTGCAACAGAATTGGTCTTACGTCTTTGTGGTGGTGAAGTATCTAAAAAGAGGATCATCGGCTATCAGCAACAAGAAATCAAACAGATCGCTTTTCCTTTTTCTGAAATTAAACGTTTAACAAATTTGGAAATAGAACCTGAAAAAGTCAGCTCTATTTTAACAAAACTTGGATTTTTCGTTGAAGGAAAAGGAGATGTCGTTACGGTAAAAGTACCATCATGGCGCCCTGACATTATGGGTAAAGCCGATTTGGTGGAAGAGGTCATGAGAATTTATGGGTTAGATAAAATTAAACCTATTCCTTTGGAAAACTTTGCAGAAGGAAAAGATCAAATTTTAACATGCGCACAAATTCGTTCACGTGCTACACGTTTGGCTTTAGTACAACGTGGTATGAAAGAAGCGGTAACATGGTCTTTTATTTCTGAAAATCAAGCTCTTGCTTTTGGAGGAGGTCAAGAAGAGCTTAAATTAGTTAATCCTATTGCTGCTGATATGTCAGTAATGCGTCCTTCCCTTTTACCTGGTTTGATTATGGCGGCACAGAGAAATGCTGATCGTGGTTTTTCCGATCTTGCTTTGTTTGAAATATCCAGTATTTATGAAGGCGACGCCCCTGATAAACAACACAGTGTTGTTAGCGGAATTCGTCGCGGAACAGAGCAATTTAAAGGGGCTGGGCGTTTTTGGAATGGAAATGCAACAGTCGTTGATGTTTTTGATGCCAAAGCAGATGCTTTGGCTGTTTTAGAAGCATGCGATATAGATGTTGGGAAAGTGCAGATTGAAGTTGGGGCACCTGATTGGTATCATCCAGGTCGTTCAGGAGTCATAAAACTTGGATCAAAGATTATTCTTGGTTTTTTTGGTGTTCTTCATCCTGCTACATTAGAAACGTTAGATGTCAGTGGTCCTTTATGCGGCTTTGAAATTTTTCTAGATCGAATTCCAGAATCAAAGAAAAAAACGACTAAAAGCCGTCCTCCTTTGAAACTCTCACCTTTTCAAATGGTGCGGCGTGATTTTGCCTTTATAGCGGATAAAACTGTTGCCTCTTCTCTTATTATTCGTGCGGCAGGTGGAGCTGATAAAAAACTTATTCATTCAGTGCAGGTTTTTGATATTTTTGAAGATTTAAGCTTTGGTGAAGATAAAAAATCTGTCGCAATTGAAGTAACTATTCAGCCCATAGAACGGACTCTAACAGATGAAGATTTAGAAAAGCTTGCCTCAAAAATCGTGGATAATGTTACCAAAATGACAGGTGCATATTTGCGCTACTGAGTATTCTCATTTTTTATGAGATATTTTACATGAAGTGGGAGCTTGTTTGAGTACTCCCTTTTTGTTTAGCACTCAAGAGCTATAGAGCTTCTTGAAAGGGGATCTTATTACCAAAACAAGCTGCTTAAATCATCAGTTTTTTCAATATAAAAAAACTGTTTTTAAACATCTTGAAAAGTTATTTTTTCTCTTAATCATTCATTGCAAATGTAAAAGATAACTGCTATTGCTAAATGATAATGCAAATTATTTGCAATAAAAGAAGGCATATAAAGGAAAGAGAGCATCAATGAACATAAGAACATTTTTCACCATAGTTTTGGGAAGTGTTATTTTTTTTACACCCAATTTTGCTTTGTGTGCTGGTAAATTTAAAGCTGTTACGACATTTACTATCATTGCTGATATGGCGCGCAATGTAGCAGGTGATGCCGCTGATGTTGAATCCATTACAAAACCAGGTGCAGAAATTCATGAATATCAACCTACCCCACGCGATCTTATGCGTGCTCAAGGAGCTAACCTTGTATTGTGGAATGGTTTAGAGTTAGAGCTTTGGTTTGAAAAGTTTTTTCAAAATATCAAGGATGTTCCAAGTGTTGTTGTTTCAAAAGGTATTGTACCCATTAAAATTGGTGAGGGCCCTTTTAGCGGTAAACCCAATCCTCATGCGTGGATGTCACCGACCTCTGCTTTGATTTACGTTGATAATATTCGCGATGCTTTTGTAAAATATGACCCTGAACATGCTGAAATTTATAAAGAGAATGCTGAAATTTATAAACAGAAAATTCGTGCAACGATTGATCCAATTAGGGCTGAATTAGAAGCCGTACCGCAAGATAAGCGTTGGCTTGTGACCAGTGAGGGGGCTTTTAGCTATTTGGCGCGTGATTTTGATCTAAAAGAACTTTATTTATGGCCCATCAATGCTGACCAACAAGGAACACCACAGCAGGTCAAGCATGTTATTGATATGGTTCGCAAATACAATATTCATGCAGTTTTTTCTGAAAGCACTATTTCCCCTGCGCCTGCTAAGCAGGTTGCCAGAGAAACAGGGGCTAAATACGGTGGTGTTCTCTATGTTGATTCTCTGAGTGAGAAAAATGGTGAGGTCCCCACTTATATTGATTTATTACGTGTCACTAGTGGGCGTATTAGCAAGGCTCTAGCAGAGGGAGTAAAAAGCCAATGACGGAATGTGGAATATTTGCCCAAGGGGTAACGGTAACTTATCGTAATGGACATACAGCTTTACGCGAAGTGAATTTTGAAAGTCCAAAGGGTTCTATTACGGCATTGGTTGGTGTTAATGGATCCGGTAAGTCAACGTTATTTAAAGCGATTATGGGGTTTGTACGCCCCTCAAAGGGAAAAATTCGCATGTTTGATTTGCCCGTTGATGTAGCTTTGAAAAAAAATCTTATTGCTTATGTTCCTCAAAGTGAAGATGTCGATTGGAATTTTCCTGTCTTGGTTGAAGATGTTGTATTGATGGGGCGGTACGGTCATATGAATTTCTTTCGCTATGCCCGTACACAAGATTATGAAGCCGTTCGTATTGCTTTAGAACGTGTTGATATGCTGGCTTTTGCTAAGCGCCAAATTGGAGAACTTTCTGGTGGACAGAAAAAGCGTGTTTTTCTAGCACGCGCTCTTGCACAAAAAGCAAAAGCTATTTTATTAGATGAGCCGTTTACAGGGGTTGACGTTACAACAGAAGATAAAATCATTGCTTTGTTACAAGATCTTCGTAAAGAAGGAGCTGTGATCTTGGTTTCAACTCACAATTTGGGCTCTGTTCGTGAATTTTGTGATCATACGGTTTTAATAAAAGGAACAGTGTTAGCTTCCGGATTAACTGAAAAAATCTTTACAAAGCAAAATCTGGAAAAAACTTTTGGAGGGTCTTTGCACCACCATATTTTTGATCTTCAAAGCACAAAAAAAAATGATGTTTTCATGGGAAGAAAGCAGTCTGCAGTTTGTGAAGATATTGAAAGAGTGGAGCACGTTGCATGATTTCTTGGTTGCTTGAGCCACTGAGCTATCAATATATGGTGAATGCAATGTGGGTTTCTGGGTTAGTTGGGTGTGTTTGTGCCTTTCTTTCGGCTTTTTTGATGTTAAAAGGTTGGTCATTGATTGGTGATGCACTTTCCCATTCGATTGTTCCTGGTGTAGCAGGAGCTTACCTTTTAGGGTTACCTTTTTCACTCGGCGCTTTTTTTTCTGGTGGTCTTGCAGCAGCAGCAATGCTCTTTTTTAACCATCGAACAAAACTTAAAGAAGATACCATTATTGGGCTCATTTTTTCTTCCTTTTTTGCCTTTGGGTTATTTCTCAAATCATTAAAACCAATGGCTGTTAATATTGATACGATTGTTTTGGGAAATATTTTAGCAGTTAGTTCAACAGATATTCTACAATTGGCTTTTATCGGCTTTTTTTCTTTGCTTATATTGCTTTTGAAATGGAAAGATCTTCTTGTTTCATTATTTGATGAAACGCATGCGCACGCCATTGGATTAAACGTAAAGTTTTTAAAGATTCTCTTTTTCACATTGCTGGCCGCTTGTACGGTTGCTGCCATGCAAACCGTTGGAGCGTTCTTAGTCATTTGTCTTGTTGTGACACCTGGGGCAACAGCCTATCTTTTAAGTGATCGTTTCGTAAATGTCTTGATTATTGCAGTTATAATTGGAACATTCACAAGTGTCTTGGGTGTTTATGTAAGTTATTTTTTGAATGCGCAAACAGGTGGGGTTGTAGTACTTTTTCAAGCATTTTTATTTATTTTGGCTTTTATTTTTGCTCCTAAACACGGGTTTATTGCTGCACGCTTACGTATAAATGCGGCAAAAAAGGGTGTGATATTATCATGATTGATCAATTACTGCTTCCGTTTCAATTTTCTTTTATGCTTAAGGGTATGTTTATTGTCATGATTCTTTCTGTTCCAATGGCAATGCTTTCCTGCTTTCTTATCTTAAAAGGATGGGCACTGTTAGGCGATGCCATTTCCCATGCAGTTTTTCCCGGTGTTGTTGTTGGTTATATGACAACACCATGGGTAATTGCATTTTTAACTTCTTTGCCATTTGCTTGGATTCAGCATATGCGTCCCGAGAATATTACAATGACTTTGATTACTTGCGGTGCTTTTGTTGCAGGAATGGTGTGTGCACTATTAACGGGTTTTTTAGGAAGCAATAGCCGTATCAAACAGGACACGGTGATGGGTGTGGTCTTTTCTTCAATGTTTGGTTTGGGGCTTGTTTTAGCCACATCTATTTATAGTAGCTTAGATTTAAATCATATTCTATTTGGTAATCTCTTGGGTGTTAACTGGCTTGATATTACGCAGACAGCAATCATTTCTGCTATTGTCACTTTTATTTTAGCAGCAAAATGGCGCGACTTTATGCTGTATATTTTTGATACAGTTCAAGGACGTGCAATGGGTTTACCAATATCTCTACTCCACTATACCCTTCTAACAATGATTTCTCTTACAATTGTTGCGGCCTTGAAAGCTGTAGGTATCGTGCTCGTTATTTCTTTACTGATAGCACCAGGAGCAATTGCCTATCTTGTCACAAAGCGGTTTTCTTTTATGTTAATGATCGCAATACTTGTTGCAGCTTTTTCTGGTTTTTTAGGGATTTATCTCAGCTTATTTATCGGCTCTGACTCTGCTTCTACAATTGTGTTGATCTTGACGTTGATTTTTATGGCTACTTTCATGATGATTTTCTTTCGTCGAAGCACAGTTCAAGAGACTTGAAAGTGTTAAAATTCATGCATATCAGCCATGCATTTTTATGTATTGTTTCTCGTGCCTATTTTAGTTAGAGATTGGGTTGTTAGGTTATTTTTCCTCCTAATGCCTAGCAACTGAATGCAGTGTATATTCTCCCCCCCCCAAGACTGCATTTTAATTAAGAGGCTGCATTGATTTATTCTGCAGCCTTTTTATTTTTTTCTGAAACTTTTTCTCATTTCTTGAAATCATTTAAAATGATTATAATATTGTGTAAGCTATTCGGTATTTTCAAGGAACTTATAACAGCAAAGACACTTACGCATGAAGGGATAGAGCGTAATTGTACACTCAGACATGTAAACAGAAAAAAACAGATACAATGTTTTTGTATAGGGTTTTGCGTAGAGGAAAATAGTACGAGAAAATGAAAAAAGATTTGAAGATATCGCACCCTTTACGTATCTGCTATTATATAGCAGGGTGGGCGATGGTTATATTAGGTATTATCGGTGTCGTATTACCTATTATGCCAACTGTGCCTTTTTTATTGGTTTCCTCATGGTGTTTTACGCGTTCTTCTCCACGTTTTCATCAATGGTTGAATAATCATCGTATTTTTGGTCCCCCTATTAAGCGATGGGAAGAAAAAAAAGCAATCTCTCCATTCGTTAAAGTTTTTGCAATGATGAGTATGACAGGAGGATTTTTATCCTTTTTTGTAATGCTACACCCTCCTTTATGGATTTCTTTACTTGTTGCGGTTATATTATTGCTGATTGCCATTTATATTGTAACACGTCCATCTTATTAATGATAAAAAAGACTTTATGGGATACTCTTTTTAGCTTCGACTTATTTGTAAAAACTATGAGAACTTTTAAGTTTTGAATATAAGCTCTCCATTCCCAAAATGCATATGAAATAGCAAGCTTTTTGAACGCAATTAATTAATAATATGTCTGCGAAATAATTTTTATGAACAAAGAAAGTTGTTTATGAATACTCAAAATGTTCTTACTTGGTAAACAATGATAAATCACATTCATGGAAGAGAGTCATTATTTTTGTAAAGCATGTTTGTATGAATCTCTACATATACATCATTGAAAAGTCATTGATATGATAGTCATTTCTTTCTAAAAGACATTTCGTTTTTTTTCATATCTCTTAATGAGGATATAATACAAAGCTTACTAAACACCATCATTTTATACTTATACAGTTAAGAAGCCGGTCCATTATATCAATCTTTAATGTTACATCTGTTATTAACTGAAGAATAATTCATAAGAAACAACAGAGCTTTTCAAATTGTTTTATACATACACGCATTCTTATTATAATATGCGAATAAATAATTTCTCTGTCTTTGTATAAAGCTTATTCGAAATAAAAATATTATTGCATTCTCTGTTTTTTAATGAAGTCATGCCCATCACGTAAAACAAAAGGTCTCCCAAATCATGTTATTTACACATTTATTTTAATGAAACATCTCTCAACGCTTTACTCATTTCATAATAGCAGACCATACATGGATAAAGTAAAATCTCCTGTAAAGTGTATAAAATCTATTTGAGCACCATCATCCTTGCCTTTCAAAATGCACACCAATAGTCACCATGCTATTTGTCATCCTCCAATGTTGCCTTAGTAATTCCTAATGCTACAATTATAGCTTGTCATCTGGTTTTGTATATTTTGGCACTAGATTTTGTACCAATTTATTTTTTTCAAAGAGTTTAAAGGTGTTCTCAAAGGGTTTTGAAAGTCTTTTCTTATTTTTACTTATGGAAACGCACTTTTTTCTGATTTTCGGTCATTTTTGCAATTTTAGGTGTCAAAATCTATTTTGATAAAACGCGCATTTAATGTCTAAAATTGTACATAAAAACAACAAATTACCACGTATTCCTACTTAATCCAACCTCTTCCCACTTAGTATAAAACCTACTGTCAAACTACAACAATAACCCTTAGAACTTGAAAACCTTCATACATGCAAGGAGATGAGTGTGCTTGATTTAACAGGGTTAAAATGAGAAAATCTCCTTGGCTAAACTTCCTTGGCACGTTAAGTATTTTTTTAATGCGTCGTAAATACTTTTAAGTCTTATCTATCGCGCCTTATGTAAGTGAAGCGTATGCGTGGTAGGCCAAGTAGAATCTGCTCAAAAACAGCCGAACTGTTTACAGACCAGCAAAGGTTAAGAATCCTCATCCTTAGGGGAGGACAAAAATCAATCTTATAAACAATATGATGAGTCAATATACTTGTTTTAAAGAACCGGAAACTATGTCTTTATAGGTCCAGCAATTCGCTTTTTATTACCAAAAAAATTGAGATAACGTTGTACTTCTTTTGAATCACCGATCGTTTTTTTAGGATTATCTGAAAGTTTTACGGCTGGTCGACCATTGGCATAGGTCACCTTACAAACAAGGGAAAGAGCATCAAGTGTTGCAATTTCTTGAGGTGCACAACCCGCAAAGTCGTTGGTAAGATCAGTTCCCCATCCAAAACTCATGCGCACTCTTCCATGAAAGTGATGATAGGTTTTTTCGATTGTATTGACATCAAGAGCATCAGAAAAAATTAAAAGTTTTTCGCGTGGATCTTTTCCTTTTTCTTTCCACCATTGAATAATACGTTCGCCACCTTCAATAGGGGGTGCACTATCAGGTCTAAACCCCGTCCAATCTGCTACCCAATCTGGAGCATCGCGTAAAAATGCTTCTGTACCAAAGGTATCTGGTAAAACAATGAGAAGATTTCCACCATAATAACGGTTCCAATCTTGCAAAACTTGATACGGAGCTCTGCGTAATTCATCATCGTTGTTGCTAAGAGCAGCAATAACCATGGGCAATTCGTGAGCATTGGTTCCAAGAGCTTCTAAATCTGTATCCATGGCGAGAAGGACATTAGACGTTCCAGTAAAAGAATTACCAATGCCTTCTTTTAATGCTTCCACACACCAGCGCTGCCATAAAAAAGAATGGCGGCGCCTTGTCCCAAAGTCAGATATTTTAATATCAGGCAATTTTTTGAGACGTTCAACTTTACTCCACATTTTTGCTTTAGCACGCGCATAAAGTACATCAAGAGCAAAACGATCTAGTTTTTTGAGAGCAGCACGTGAACGTAATTCACTAATAATAGCAAGGGCAGGAATTTCCCACATGGAACTATGGGCCCAGGGTCCATGAAAATGAAGGATATATTGGCCATCTTTGCGGGTGAGTTCATATTCTGGAAGTTGAAAATTCTCAAGCCACTGAAGAAAATCCGGTTCAAAAATTTGTTTGCGTCCATAAAATGTATTACCAGAAAGCCAAATCATTTCTTTTTTTGTAAAGCGCAAACTAAGAGCATGATCAAGTTGGGCACGCAATTCACTCTCATCAATATCATCGGCAAGACGTATTGTTTTAGAGCGATTTATGAGGGAAAAAGTAACATTAACATTAGGATATAACCCCCAAATCATCTGCACCATTAGAAGCTTATAAAAATCCGTATCAAGAAGTGACCGAATAATGGGATCAAGTTTCCAAGTGTGATTGTAAACACGTCTAGCAATATCCGGATGATTCATAACCTTTTTCTTTCATTTTCATAAAATCTAAAACATTATGCACCAACACGGCTAATATAGGCGGTGCAATATAACAACTCTACAGTTTTGAACAAGAATAAAAAGTCTGCTCTCTTTTTTCATCTTTCATCTTTAAGATTTGACAATACGTATAATTTCATGCTGACCTGTTTTTTGTAACTTTATCCCTGTATGAAATTCGGTATATTCTTTGCTATTAACATAGAGCATATTTTTAGGTCCCCATTTTACTTTAATGCTATAAACGGCATCATAAAACTTCATTGTTGCTTCATATTTTGGCCAAATAGAGGGTAAATGTGGCTGCAAAAACAATAGGTCTCCCTGACGCTGTATTCCAAGAATCGCTTGTGTTGCGGCACGATAAAACCAACCAGCTGAACCTGTATACCAAGTCCAACCGCCTTGACCACATCGTGGTTCAACAGCATAAATATCTGCCGCCATCACATAAGGTTCAACACGATAAGTTTCAGGATCTTGTCCATGATTAATAGGGTTAATCGCGGAAAATAAAGCATAAGCTTCATCGTTTTGTCCCATTTCAGCCAATGCTAAAATACTCCAAATGGCACCATGCGTGTATTGACCACCATTTTCTCGAATTCCTGGAGGATAACCTTTTATATAACCAGGCTCGAGTGTACTTTTATCAAAAGGCGGCCAAAAAAGGCGAATGAATCCGCCTTTTTTATCATAGAGATGCTCCAACATTGATTTCATCGCTTGTTTTTGACGTTCAGGCGATGCCATTTGAGAAATGACAGCCCAAGATTGAGCAATGGTATCAATTTGACATTCATCATTGATTTTAGAGCCAAGAGGTGTTCCATCATCAAAATAACCACGTCGATACCAAGCACCATCCCAACCGTTTTTCTCTAGGGATTTTGTTAAACGTTCAAGATACGTACTCCATATTTGCATATGGCTGTTGTCACCACGTTTCTTTGCTAAAGAGATAAATGCTTGTAATGTGTACCCAAGAAACCATCCTAACCAAATGCTTTCGCCTTTTCCTTCCACACCCACCAAATTCATGCCATCATTCCAATCCCCACCTAACATAAGAGGGAGACCATGTGGTCCGCAGCGTTTAATGGCAAGGTCTAAAGCTAAAGCACAATGTTCATAAACTGTTGCAACCTTTGAGGATTGGGTGGGTTGAAAATAAGCATCCTGTTGCCCACTTTTGAGAACATCACCTTCAATAAAAGGAATGAGCGTATCAAGAAAGGCATCATCGCCAGTGGTATTGACATAAAAAGCTGTTGCATATGCAAGCCAAACGATATCATCAGAAATCCGCGTACGAACACCAGCATTTGTATCAGGCAACCACCAATGTTGCACATCCCCTTCAAGAAATTGGTGCGCTGCAGCATTTAACAATTGGTCATGAGCCAATTGTGGTTCCAGCAATAACAAAGACAAGCTATCTTGTAGCTGATCACGAAAGCCAAATGCACCACTCGCTTGGTAAAAGCCTGCGCGTGCCATGATGCGGCATGCATAAATTTGATAGGGAAGCCAGTGGTTGACCATAAGATTAAAAGAAGAGTCAGGTGTTTTGACTTGGAAAGGAGAAACAAAATCACTCCATTGTTGTTTTTGTTTTGTGAGCAGAATTTCAAAATCGCTTGCACGTGCTTGATCAAGTAGTTTTTCAGCTTCTTGCCTATTTTCAGCACTGCCAAGATAGAAGATGATTTCTTTTGTTTGCCCTGGCAAAAGATCAATATCATAGGCAAATGCTGAACAAGGATCACATCCTGCTGCAATGGTATTCGAAAGAGCACCAGCTTTATGGATCGCATTTGGATGTGTTACGGTTCCCGTTGCACCGATAAATTCAGCGCGATTGGTGGTCGTACTGGTTGGCATTTCGGAGGCTGATAAAAATGTAACTTGTTGAGATTTCTCGATGTGATAGGGATTTTGAATAAAATGCGCCCCCCATCTAGCCTCATAAGAGGAAACAATAAAGGGAGCATATTTTGTACGGACATTTCCCAAAACCCATTCAACATAATTATAAAGGCGTAAACTGCGTGGTTTTTTCCCTTCATTCGTAAGGATAAGACGTGAAAAGCGAATAGGTTTTTCAGGATCAAGTGTATGGGTCAGTTCTAATGCGATTTCTGAATGTGTTGATTTAAAAGTTGAGAATCCAAACCCATGACACGCCTCATAGACAATATTTTCGTCACATTCAACAGTAGAAACGGGTGAGAAACGTTTTAAAGACTGGCGATCAACCAAATAAAGTGCTTCTCCTGGTCGGTTAGACGTTGGATCATTCGCCCAAGGAGTTAGTTGATAATCGCGGCTATTGTTAGCCCAAGTAAAAATTGCACCTTCAGCAGAGACATGAAAACCAAACCTGTGATTAGCAATGACATTAATCCACGGATGCGGTGTATTGGTACGTCCATGAAGACGTATTACATAATGATTATGCTGATTAAAACCACCGTAACCATTCCAATATCTTAGATCTTCTCCATTTGGGAGAAAAGAGGATGGTTCTTGTTGGCTAATAAGACCAATGGAAGAAAAAAGATTTTGTTCAGTTTGTGTTGTAAATTGCTGTCCTTCGTTATATCTTGGCAAGTCTAATTGATCATAAGATTCTTGATAATTTTTATGAATTGTGAGATTAAAATCATTCTCATCAAGCCGTTTAAGTTGTTCAGATAAAGAGCCATTTTGGGCATCAAGAACGATACGCGCTGATGCAAGAAGCGTTTTAAAACTCTGTTCACTCATTTGATCGCGTCGAAGCATGAAAATATGTTGGCATCCATCTGCTTCTTGCGTGTGGCGACGATAAGATTCACAGACCCATTCAAGAGCACGTTGTGTATTTTGTATATAGGAAAATGCTTGTTCATTGAGAATGACCAAATCAACAATAAGACCGCGCATACGCCAATATTCGTGTGCTTTAAGAAGCTCACGCAGTACAGTTATATTTCCCTCGTTATTTAATCTAAGAAGACAGAGTGGATTGTCTCCTGAAATGGACATGGGCCAAAGATCAGACTGTTTTCCAAGCATTTTTGCTAATATTTCAGAAGGAAGACGCCATGTGCGGTCTGGATAGATAAGCGGTGTTGCATATTTTTGATAAACAATAGCTTCTTTAAGCTGAGTTCCACTCTGATACAGTGCAACTTGTGAGCGCGTCCATGCCATTGAAAGTTCTTTTTGAAACATATCAGGTTGTCGATAATGTTTAATATGATTATTTAGCGCTTCTTTTGTATGAGCAGCGAAAGTCCAAAAAATAAGTTCTGCTTTGCCATGGGCTGGAATTTGTACACAGCAGCGCAATGACATAATAGGATCTAGAACACAACCTTGACTGTTACTAAAACGAGTATTTTGGTCAAATGCAGCGGGACGATGAATAGATCGCCCCCGACCAATAAACAGAGAGCGATCTGTTTCAGCTTCTGTCTCTTGGAGAGTATCTGTTGTACTAGAAACAAAATGAGCAATATGAATATCAGGGTCGCTAGGTGAGCGTTTACGCCTTTTGGCAAAAATTGTTTTGCCTTCCTCAGCAGTTTCTGTCTCTATAAACATACGAGAAAAAACAGGATGAGCACTATCTACGTCCATTGTTGCGAGTGCCAGTTCACCATAAGAAGTAACTTCAATAAGACAATCTTTATGTGTCGTATTCATCAGTTGAAGACGTCTCCCTTCGCCACATCCTTCAGATGTAATAAGACATTCAAGTGTTGATTTAATACCATCAACTATTTTTGTATATTCAGCCTTTTCATCTGTAAAAATGCTGACAGCTTCTTCTTCAATAACGCGTGTTGGTTCACCAGTAACAGACCACCAGCGTCCACTATGCGTATCACGTAGAAATAATAAAGTACCTTGTTGATCTTCTGTTGCATCAGGAATAAAGCGCGTAATCGCATAATCGTGCCAACGGCTGTAACCAGAACCATTAGCTGTTAACATGGTAGAATAAGAGCCATTAGACAAAAGCAAAGTTGCTCGTGGTTTGAGCAACGGATTTTTAATAATACGCAAAAGGGCAGCGTCAAATGCTTGAGACTTATTGCGCATACGATTAACAGCTTTGGTATGAATAATAGGAATGAGATGAGGCGCTCTTTCCTGTAAGAGCAATTGTGTTGCTTCAATAACGGGATCTCTGTGAAAACGATCACGCATTCGCCCTTGAAAAATAACATTGTTAAGAGCAAGGATAGACATGCCATGATGGTGCGCATAATAATTGCGTACAATGGCGTATTTTTCCCCTATCTTCACGCGTGAAGGAGTAAAATCAATAGAGTCATAATAACCATATGTCCCTAAAGCTCCAAGATCACGGAGTCGTTTTAAATTAGCGACAGCGCAAGAAGGTGCATATTGTGCCGCTAGAAGACTGGCATAGGGAGCAATGACAGCATTGCGTGAGAGTCCACGTTGGAGGCCGAGACTTGGAACACCAAAATGAGCATATTGATAGTTCATTAAATGATCGCGAGCATTAAATGCGGCCTCTGAAATACCCCATGGCAATTCTCGTTTATGGGCATATTGTATTTGACATCGAATAATTAATCGATTTGTTTGATCTAGTAGAGATCCTAACGGTTCATGCATCACAAGAGAGGGCATAAGGTATTCAAACATGGAACCAGACCATGATAGGAGTGCACCTTTCCAACCTATCGGTACAAGGAGTCGACCAAGATGAAACCAATGTTTAAGTTTTATATCTCCCTTTGCGATAGCAAAAAAGCTTGCAAGACGTGCTTCTGAAGCAAGCAGATCATAACAATTTTCATCGAGTTTGTTTTCTTGCACACGATATCCAATGGATAAAAGGTGCCGTTTAGGCTGTTCTAAAAAGTCAAATTCCATCTCAAAGGCTATTTGCCGTGCTGCTATAGCCAACTGGTTTAGTTTTTTACATAATTTTTCAGTATCACAATTATCAGTAGCATCATGATGATGAGCGTTGCAGGTGTCGAGAAGGCATTTAGCCCAAGAGAGCGCACGAGCAGATTCTATCGTTTGAATTTTTTGATCAAATTCACCGACTAAGTGCACAATATCGTGGGCTACCTGTGAAAGGTTCATGATGTGAGAAGGGATCGTATTTTCTTGTTCTATAAAAGTGAAGACAGAGTCATGAAAACGAGTGATTTTTTCTTCGATTCTTTGGCGTAAAGGGCGTAAACTGAATTGATGATCTGGAATTTCTTTGACAGTCTCATCAAGAATAGTACAAACATCCAATAAGCCTTCTCGGTCACTTTGAAAAAAAATATGAGGTTTTTCAGCCCATTCACTTAAAGCAGAAGAGAGTGTTACCAAATGACCGGCAAGGTTTCCTGAATCAACGGTTGATACATAAGTAGGTAAAAGAGGTCTGAGTGTATCCGTTTCATACCAATTATAGAGATGACCACGAAACTTTTCCATTTTTGCAAGAGAGCGTAATGTACATTCAATACGGGTGATGGTCTCTTCAACACCAATCCAACCAAAATCACGTGCTGCAATAATAGAAAGGAGATAAACCCCGATATTCGTAGGAGATGTACGTTGAGCTATAAGAGGTTCAGGATCTTCTTGAAAATTATCAGGAGGCAAATAGTTGTTTTGTGCATTGACAAAAGTTCCATAATAAAGCCATGTCCGCCGTGCAATAGAACGGAGTTTTTTTTCATCTTTTGAAGAAAGATAAAGGCTATCTTGAAAGGTTGAAGGTTGACTCACAATCCAAGCAATGAAGGGTGAAAAAAACCATGCTATCCCAAAAGGCAAAGCAACCAAGCTTGCAAAACTATCAGAAAAAAGGGGGAGTGCTATAGTAAGAATACCAATAAGCGATGCTGGTGCCATTGTAAAAACATAGAAACGCAAACTATTGGGTATTGATTTTGTTGCGGCAGAAGTTTTCCATTCAAGAAGATGCTGTTTTGAAATCGTCATACGATAGAGTGTACGAATAATCGCATCGGTCATAAAATACGCCGAATGCGCAAGAAACGTCGTTTTAAGAAATATATCAGCGCTTGTAAGAGCAATTTTGTTCAAAATTAATTGAAAATGTCCACGCAAAGAATGATCTATATTGGATGAGACAAACGTTTTTAATACACATAGAATGGGTGAAATGAAGGAGCTAAACAACAAGAATAGTTGCCAGACGATTGCACTCTTTAATGGCAAAAGAGTCCAGCCTGAAAATGCTGCGATTAACCACATAAGTGGCATGAGAGAACGACGTAAATTATCCTGCATTTTCCAACGCGTTACAAAGCTTATTTGACGAGGAAAAAAAAGATAAGGTAAAAGTTGCCAATCACCGCGGATCCAGCGATGATACCGCATAACATCAATATTATAAGCTGTCGGATAATCTTCAACAATTTCTACGCTACTTACAAAAGCAGTACGAGCATATCCTCCTTCTAAGAGATCATGACTGAGAACAGTATTTTCTTTAATTTTGCCGTAAAGTGCTCGTTCAAATGCATCAATATTATAAAGCCCTTTACCGATAAAGGTGCCTTCTCCTAAAAGATCTTGATACGTATCAAAAACAGCAAAAACATAAGGATCAATACCACGGTTGGTAGAAAAAACGCGTTGGAGAATTGATGTTTTTTTTTCTGTTGTAAGAGAAGGAATAATGCGTGGTTGTAAAATGCTATAGCCCTTTACAACCTTTCCACTTTGTGGATCAAAAATGGGATGATTGAGTGGATGGTTAAGCTTTCCAACAAGTTGTGTGACGCTCTCTGGAGTAAGACGTGTATCACAATCCAGAGTCATAACAAAACGGCAATCCATAGGAAGACGTGGATTGGGAGGATAAAAGCTCGTGTTTTTATCGCCTCTTAAGAGTCGATTGAGTTCATGAAGTTTTCCTCGCTTTCGTTCCCATCCCATCCAACATTTTTCGCTTGTATTATAAAGGCGTCGGCGATGTAAAAGGAAAAAAAGCGGAAGTTCATCACGATGATAACGACTATTGAGTTTATCAATACTCTTTTGCGCATAGTGTAATAAATCAAGATCATCTTGCGTTTCTCTTAATGGAGCATCCACCCAATCTGTAATGAGTGCAAAATGAATGGCACCTTTAGGATTGGAAAGATAGTGCACTTCAAGATTGCGCACTTGTTCATCAATATCATCGCGTGATGTCATCAAAGTAGGTACAACAACCATTGTCCGCGCATATCCCGGAATACCTTCTTTATATTCATAACCAATGAGTTGTTTTGATGGGACAAACCAAGAAACAACAGTGTTAAATAAAGCAAAAGCAGCATCGATAGCAGGAAAAAGCGCCAATACAGTAAAGCAAAAAGACATCCATTGTGTCATGCCAGACACTTGTAAAAAAACGTAAATTACAAGCAAAAGAGCAAGCGTTAGAAAAGAAACAGGAACGGCCATGACTCTCAATTTTGAGCAACAGGAAGCGCGTGTCCATTTTATGAGAAAGGGCGGAATATATCCACAAGCCTTTTCAAATATACCACAACCATCATCAACAAGGTACCACCCCACACAAGAATGATGAGGCATATCTTTAGAAGTGGAATTTGCCATTTCTACAACTTTATGTGCAACTTCCAGTTCACTAAGAGGTGAAAAGCGTGAAACTTTTTCAATGACTTGTCGATAAATATTGCGTGAGTGAGCATCAATTTCAGAAAAATCACTATTTTTACGCAAAATAGAATCAACACAACTCACTGTTTCAAACCATGCTGTCCAATCAACATCATCTATAGCTTTAAGAGCACTGATAATATTACCCATGGTCACACCATCTGCTGCTTGTCGGGTGTGTTCATCGGCTGTTGCAATCTCTAAGCTACTGCCTTGGCTTTCCAATTGTTTTTCAAGCCAAGTTAATGCTACGGTTGAATCAATAGATGCACTGCGCAAACGATAAAATAAATGCGCTGAAAAGGTTGGATCAATAGTAAGTGGTTGATACTGCGTAAAAATAGAATGGAGTTTTGGTTTATTTTCTACAAGAGAAATTTTATCAGCCACTTGACTAGCAAGATGACGCATACGCCGCGCTTTTTCAATACGGACTGAAAGACGACGGACATTTTCAATGAGCAGCATCTGCATCACAGAAGGAAGAGCCCACAATTCACCAATTGTGAGCGCACAAACTTCTTGAAATCCATTAATCATAGCAGTCAGTGTTTCTTGTGAAAAACTACTATCAGTATGCGCGATATAAAGCCAAGTTAAAATAAAAATTCGTGGCATTCCTGCTTTTTGTCTAGAAAGAGGAAGTTGCTTTATAAAGGACTTGGGGAGGTTACGGCGTAGCTGTTGTATGGTTTTATCAATGGCGTAATAATTATCAATGAGCCATTGAGCAGACGGTGCGATGGTCTCATCATTTTGGGCAGCAAAATCACTGGTATGAAAGGCATGAAGAATAAGTTTAGCACTTTCATTCAATCTCTTGCGAAAATCTTCTACTCCCTCATATTCAGGGAGTAAAACTTCTTTACCAGAAGCTATATCATGCCCTAAATTATAAAGATCTTCCTGTACTTTATAAATTGCACGAAGAGGAAAATCCGTATTAGTAAAATGATCTTTTCTCTCTGTTTGAGAAAAAAGTATTTTATGAAGGATATTATGCACGCCATGTCCCATTGTTATTTAATTACATCGTTTTTTATTTAAATTGTAAGCATTTTATCTGAATAGTGAACCGTTGATAGACAAAAAAACAAACTTTTTGTTTTTATTTGCAAGCATTTGCAATTTTTGACGCAATAATTAAAAAATAAGTAGACAATTTCTTTAGAAAATAAAAAGGTCACTCTTAAAATGAGTGACCTTAATAACAACATCAACTTTAATGATTGATGATTAATCTTGTTCTTGTTTTTTCAAAGCTGCACCCAGAATATCACCAAGAGAAGCACCTGAATCTGTAGAACCATATTGTGCAACAGCTTCTTTTTCCTCTGCAATTTCTAAAGCTTTGATTGATACTGAAATTTTACGTGTTTTTTTATCAAATGCTGTGATGCGAGCATCAACCTTTTGCCCAATTGCGAAACGCTCAGGACGTTGCTCATCACGATCACGCGCAAGATCAGCACGCCGAATAGTTGTCTCAAGGTTGTGGTCAATCAATTTCACACCAATGTCATTGTCGTTAACAGCAATCACTTCGCATGTTACAACTGCACCTTTTCGCAATTCGCCAGAAGCAGCTGCTTCTCCAACTTTATCGCTGGAAAGCTGCTTAATTCCAAGAGAAATGCGCTCTTTTTCAATATCAACATCAAGAACCACAGCTTTAACGATATCGCCTTTATTGTAAGTATCAATGACTTGTTCACCAGGACGGTTCCAATCAAGATCAGACAGATGAACCATACCGTCAACATCGCCTTCAAGCCCAATAAAGAGACCAAATTCTGTTTTATTTTTAACCTCTCCTTCAATTTGAGAATTGACAGGAAATTTATTGGCAAAAGCTTCCCATGGATTTTCAAATGTTTGTTTTAAGCCAAGAGAAATACGCCGTTTAGAAGGATCAATCTCAAGAACAACCACTTCTACTTCTTGTGATGTAGACAGAATTTTTCCAGGATGAACATTTTTCTTTGTCCAGCTCATTTCAGAAACATGGATCAGCCCTTCGATTCCTGGTTCAATTTCAACAAAACCACCGTAATCAGTAATGTTGGTAACAGCACCCGTAATTTTTTTACCAATCGGATACCGGACACTGATACTTTCCCAAGGATCACTTTCAAGCTGTTTCATTCCAAGAGAAATACGGTGCGTATCTTGATTAATGCGAATAATCTGCACTTTAATCGTTTGACCAATTGTGAGCACTTCAGATGGGTGATTAACACGCCGCCATGCCATATCTGTAACGTGCAAGAGACCATCAATCCCACCAAGATCAACAAAGGCACCATAATCTGTAATATTTTTCACCACACCTTCAACGATTTGGTTTTCTTCAAGATTTTGTACGATTTCTGAACGTTGCTCAGCGCGGCTTTCTTCTAAAACAGTGCGGCGTGAGACCACAATATTGCCACGACGACGATCCATCTTCAAAATTTCAAAGGACTGTGAATTATGCATGAGAGGTGAAACATCACGAATGGGACGAATATCAACTTGGCTGCGAGGTAAGAAAGCAACGGCACCATCAAGATCGACTGTAAAACCACCTTTTACTTGGCTAAAGATCACTCCATCAACGCGCGCACCAGCATTGAATTTTTCCTCCAAACGGACCCAACTTTCTTCGCGCCGTGCTTTTTCACGCGATAAAACAGCTTCACCCATCGCATTTTCAATGCGTTCAATGTAAACCTCAACTTCATCGCCAACTTGCAAAGAACCATCTTTTGCTTTAGCTCCAAATTCTTTGAGAGGAATACGTCCTTCGACTTTAAGACCAGCATCAATAATGGCCATGTCTTTTTCGATTGCAATAACACGACCTTTAACAACAGATCCTTCATTAAGATCATTAGTTTGAAAAGATTCTGTTAAAAGGGCTTCAAAATCCGCTGTTGTGGGATTGTATTGTGACATAAGAACTCCTAATATATACCTTGTATTATAAGGTATGAGCGCTAGGTTAGTGTTAACATAAGCAACTTCTTGCCTTTTTCCTTTTAAATACAGGAAAAAAAGTTAGCGCTAGGCCGGAAGTCACCTTGACGAATTTATCCAATTATATGCATTTTTATGATTGGATCAATAAAACTACATGCAATTTCAAATGTTGCTTCTATACTCAATTCTGACGTATCAAGCAAGTGGGCGTTTTTTGCTGGTTTTAGTGGGCTTTGTTTGCGCGTTATATCGCGACTGTCGCGCTGTTCAAGTTGAGCTAGGATTTCATGATAATTTGCTTGAACACCTTTTTTTAAAATCTCTTGGTAGCGGCGTTTGGCGCGTGTTTGAACATTGGCTAGAATATAAAACTTGATATCGGCATCAGGACAAACAATCGTTCCGATATCACGCCCATCAAGCACACAGCCGGGCAAACCTTTAGCAAAGTTGCGTTGTTTTTCGACAAGAATTTTGCGTACAGCAGGGTTAATTGCTATTTTTGAAGCCGCTTCACCAAGTTCATGAGAAGAAAGAAGAGAAGGATTTAAGGTATTAAAATCAAGTTCTTTAGCATAAATAATAGCATTACTTTCATCATGAAGAGATAAATTTTGTTGTAAAAGCGCATAAGCAACACCACGATAAGTGAGACCAGTATCGAGATGATGAAGATGATAATGTGCAGCAATTTTACGTGCTAAGGTTCCTTTGCCTGAGGCTGCAGGTCCATCAATAGCAATAACAAAAGGCTTCAAGCGATTCTCCCCCCAAGTTTTTTTATAAAAGGAATAAATTCTGGAAAGCTCGTAGCGATCATTCGTTTATCATCAATGGTAACAGGTTTTTCTGACACAAGCCCAAAAATGAGAAAACACATAGCAATTCGATGATCAAGATGTGTGGCAACATACCCACCCCCCAAACCTTTGGCAGAACCTTTTCCATAAACAACAAGAAAATCTTGACCTTCTTCACAGTCTACGCCATTAATTTTTAATCCTTGAGCAACAGCAGACAATCGATCTGATTCTTTTACACGCAATTCTTCAATGCCTAGCATAACTGTTTTGCCTTCTGCAAAGGCTGCTGCTACTGCCAAAGCAGGATATTCATCTATCATCGATGGAGCACGTTCTTTGGGCACCGTAACGCCTCTAAGGACCGATGATTTTATCCGTAGATCAGCAACATCCTCTCCACCTGTTTGACGTCGGTTCAAAAATTCAATTTGAGCACCCATTTCCCACAATGTTTCGATAAGTCCTATTCGAGAGTTATTTATCAAAACATTTTCAATGGTGATATCAGAGTCTTCTACAAGAAGGGCTGCGATAATTGGAAAAGCAGCAGAAGAAGGATCACCCGGAATATGAATCGTTTGTCCAGTAAGATGGGGTTGACCATTAAGATGAATCAAACGCGCACCTTCGTTATCTTTTTCTATTTCAAGTTGCGCACCGAATGCTTTTAACATTTTTTCCGTATGATCTCGTGTCAGAACTGGTTCAATAACAGTTGTAGTGCCGGCGGTGTTGAGTCCAGCAAGCAGGATTGCTGATTTAATTTGGGAGGAAGCTATTGGAACACGGTAACGTATCGGATTAGCCATTTTCGGACCATAAAGCGTTAAAGGAAGGTGATCGTCGCGCGTTGCCTCAATTTCAACCCCCATGAGACGCAGTGGATCAAGGATACGTCCCATTGGACGTTTAGAGAGAGAAGAATCACCAATAAAGGTTGTTTTCATATGATACGGACCAACCATTCCCATAACCAAACGAGCACCTGTTCCAGCGTTTCCAAAGTCTAAAGGTTTTTGTGCAGCTAAAAGGCAACCATTCCCTGTTCCTCGTATGATCCAGAAGTCTTCTTTTTTAATAATACAGGCACCCATAGCTTGCATAGCAGCAGCTGTATTGAGTACATCAGCGCTTTCAAGTAATCCATGAATATATGTCTCACCACTTGCTAATCCTCCCAATATAAGAGAGCGATGAGAGATTGATTTATCTCCTGGTATTTGAATTTTTCCAGAGAGACTACTCGATTTATAGGTGGTTATAGGGATTGCTTTTTGCATGGAAATTCTATTTAATTCTATCTAACTTTTATGAAATTGTGCATCCTTTAGCACATGCTTTAAAAGACGTCATGAAAAAATCACTGTGGAACAGTGTATTTATCTTTGACAAAGGTATTATTTTTCGATTAAGCACCATAAAATTTATCTTTTAATGGAATAATAGTTAATCAAAGAGGCACGGCTTATGGCAAAACAAGAACTCGGAACTAAACGTGTTGATCCAGAAACAGGAAAAAAATTTTACGATCTAAATCGCGATCCTATTGTGTCGCCCTATACAGGAATTTCTTATCCGCGTTCTTACTTTGAAGTTGCAGCAGCTGAAGCAAATAATGAAGAAGAAGTTGATACTGAAGAGCTTGATACAGCACTTGAAAAATCTGCTTTTATGCTTCTTGAAGATGATGATGTGGATTCTAAAGATGACGATCTTCCTGATTTAGAAGATAGTGATGTAGATCTTGGTGATGATGATGATGATACATTTTTGTCTCATGATGGTGACGATGAAGATGATGACGTTACTGATATTCTCGGAGGCGGTGTTTCTAATGATGATGATGCTTAAAAGAAGTAAAAGAGGACATCTTTTCCATTAAATGTAAATTCTTCTTGATCTTCAAGTTTGATCGTTCTAGAAAAGCTGGAATTGTATACTGTCCTTTTGGGACAATTTGTTTTTATAGGGGCTATAGCTCAGCTGGGAGAGCGCTTGCATGGCATGCAAGAGGTCAGCGGTTCGATCCCGCTTAGCTCCACCAAAAGGGCTAACTGTTCTATCAAGGGAATTAATTATAATAAAAGATGTGTGCATCAATTTAAAAGGTTTATGTGCTCTGTAACCATTGATCCAGTAGCGCGTTCCTTGCTTTAATGCTATCATTATGCGTTTCTAATCATTTGTTGGATTGTAAAGTTTTACTTTACATAACAATGGAAAGAGATCATTTTTTATGCTTTATATAGAAATAAAAAAGGGGCTATTTAACTGACACCTTATATTTTCAAAGGACAAAATTTGAATCCTTCTTCACCACAAAATCATAATCTGTTAATTATCGATATCCTTTTAAAAGGTAAGAAGTTCCTAAACAAAGATTTGGGAATAGAAGACTAAGATATATTTTCCAATTATTGCGAAGCAGGACTTTTGTTGAATATTTTTAGTCTTATCAGATGTCCTAGCAATTTAAAAAATTATCCCCTTGAGTAGCATTCACCAACTCAATACTGAAGCATGTTAAATCTTAAATAACGTATTGTTATCATTATAAGTTATTTATATTATTAAGTGATAACTCTAAACAAAATAAACTTCTCTCACCATAAGCCATAACGCATTGAATCAATTGGATTCCTTCCTTACACATCACAAACGATGTTTGAGATGTAGGAGTAAAGCAGTACCATCATTATACTTTTCAATCCCTAATGTTGCAAAAATTCTTATATTTGAGAATGTATGTTCATAAAAAACATTTTTAGTCTTTTCTTTCACAGTTCTTATCCACATGCCCATTGTGCTTGTTATGTGCAAGCCAATGGTTTTATTGATTCAACCTCAAGAGATCTGAAACGATAAAACCCTACGCCATTCGAGATTCTTACTTTAATATAAATAACGATATATTATCTTTATAAATCAATATGCTTAAACCATTTAAGAAAAAGAATTAAAATGCTTCTCATAAATATTCTCAAATGCAAAAGCTATCACAGCATTGGAGGCTGACTTGTTACTTCATAGGCGCTACAAATCTTTCTCTGAATACTCCCTACCCTGAGTATTCATTGTGTGTAAAGTTGCATATACCTTATCATCCTATAAACGGGAGTGTTTTTACAATACAATAAGATAACTTCTTTCAATTAAGATGGACTGGATAGACGAGTATGTTTTATTTCATACAATACTAAATACACTTAGTTCTTTTGAAGACTGTATTGCCCTCTTTATACAAAATAACGTTTTTTCGTTTAATGCATTTCTCGTTTTTTTATATCGAATATTTTACCCTTTTTATAATGCCCGAATTGCATTTGTTTTAATTGCTATTTTATACGCTTAGTAAAGAAAATATTCATTTAATAATCAGCCAGTAATACGCATAATGAAAATAAAAATGATATTATATTTTAAAATTTTTATAATCTCTGGTACTTAGCCCAATGCGAAATGCCAGCGCTAAATAGAAGATAATTTCCATTGTAAATTTTTTAAACAAAGGAGGTAAAAATGTCGAGAGTATCTTCAAACACATTGTGTATTGCAAAAGCTTTCTGTCGCTTGAGTTTATTCTAAAGAAACAATTTATTTCATTGAACGATCGGAAAAACGACACTATTTTATCATATCATAAGGGTTTTTTCTTTCGAATAATTTCACCACATCAATTCTCTGATTGAGATTTTCAAAATCCTCCCTAACGCCACCCACATCTCTTTAATTGCTGTTCATAGAGCTTCGATATTCTCGCCATGCGCTGTGCTGCCTGTGAAAGTGCAACAGTGACATGCCCGCCACTACGCGCATAAGCACCATGTCCCATATGATAATTTAAATAAAGGCTATATGCATCATCAAACCTCACGCCATTGCGTTGAACACTTTGGCGATGATACCAAGCAACAAAATCAGCAGCATCTGCGAAATTCGTACGCCATGCAAAAGACTTTCCTGTAGAGCGAAGATACATTGCCCATGTACTGTCAAGCGCTTGAGCATAACCATAAGCTGTCGACCGACGTTTCCATGGGATAAAACCAAGTAGTTTTTTGCGTGGAGGACGTGCATTATGACGAAAACTTGATTCCATATTAATGGTTGCAAGAATAATAGGCATAGGAATCCCATAGCGCATTTCTGCTTTTTGAGACGCCTTTCCCCAATTATCAAAAAAACCATTTTTTTGTGCTAAAATAGCGCAAGCATTGTTTGTGTGAGTGGGAGTGGTTGTTGCACAGCCCCCTAGCAGAAACACCAATGCCCCTAAAAACAAAAGGTGTCGCATATTCTCTATTCCTCTCGTTTAAGAAATAAAACAAGATAGAGATACTAAAAAATGATTACCAATCAATAAAGAGCGTGATCTAACTTGTGATATTTAAGAAAATTGTTTTGCGTTATTCCTCATCAACTAAACGCAATGTTTGTGACTGAGCGGATGTTGTCATTTTTGTTGGCTCAGAGTAATTTTCTTTTAATTCGAAAGTTTCAATGCGATTTGCCCGTTTCATAATTTTGGAAGATGATATTAAAATTCCCTCTATATCTTCACCTGCTTTGTAAAAGTGCTTCTGTAGGGCGCGAACACGCATATCCATTCGTCCAAAATCTTCCATCAGTTTTGCCACTTCCGATTGAATTAAATGCGCTTGTTCACGCATCCGCGCATCTTTCATAATGGTTTGTACAACCTGGACAGAGAGCATCAACAAAGATGGTGAAACAATAATCACATGGGCTCTATTGGCTTTTTGTACCAATGCCTCAAAGTCCTCATAAATTGTTGCAAAAATTGATTCCGATGGCACAAAAAGGAAAGCAGTGTCATGGGTTTCTCCAGGAATTAAATATTTCTGCGCAATATCACGGATATGGACTTCCATATCGGTACGAAATTGGCGTTCTGCCTCTTGACGCTCTTGCGTTGATGCGGCTTTACGCATAGCATTCCAAGCCTCTAGAGGGAATTTAGCATCAACAACAAGAGAAGGTGCTTTATTGGGCATATGAATAAGACAATCTGGGCGCTTTCCGTTGGAAAGAACAGCCTGAAAAGCATAGGCATTTGCTGGTAAGGCATCAGCAATAATTGCTTCCATCCGCCCCTGACCAAAGGTACCACGTGTCTGCTTATTGCTTAAAATGGATTGCAACTGAACAACTTGTCCCGTAAGCGATTGAATATTATTTTGTGCCGCATCAATCACTGCTAAACGTTCTTGCAAACGATTCAAATTTTCATAAGTGGATTTAGTCTGTACCTGAAGTGTTTGACCTAAGCTTGTTGTCATTCCATTGAGTTGCTCACTGAGCGATTTATTCAATTCAGCTTGCCGTTGACCAAAAATTTCCGCCATCGTTTGCATTCGCCCTTGCATTTCAGCTTGTGTTTTTAGCAAGGTAGCCATCTGCATTTGTGCCTCACGCGCACGTTCAGCAGTTTCTTGTTCCAAAAATGTTCTTTTTCGATGAGAATGTATCAGCATAAAAAATGCCAAACAGACAAGTGTAAATAAAAGTAAAACGATTAATTTAGAAAAAAACTCACCAGTGAGTATAGAAAAAAACGAATCAAACATAAAAGGTAATATAACGCTCTTATGGTAAAAAAATGCAAGAATCCGTTATTCAATATTGACCAATAACAAACCTTTGATTAATCTCTTCTTATGCCAATAAGATCTTTAGTTATTTTACCTGATCCGATTTTACGGGAAGAGTCCAAACCCGTTGAGCAGGTCGATTCAGCTCTCCAAAAGCTCGCAGATGATATGTTGGAGACCATGTATCATTCTAAAGGTGTTGGTCTTGCTGCTATTCAAATTGGTATACCACTACGTATGTTGGTTATGGATGTCTCTGGAAATTCTGAAGATGAGCAGAAAAAACCACTTGTTATTATCAACCCTGAGATTTTATGGCTTTCAGATGAGCGCAATATTTATAAAGAAGGTTGTCTTTCTATTCCTGACTATTTTGCGGAAGTTGAACGCCCTAAACGTCTGCGTGTTCGCTATCAGGACCGTGAAGGAAAACAGACAGAAATTGAAGCAGATGATCTCTTGGCGACTTGCTTACAGCATGAAATTGATCATTTAAATGGGCGTCTTTTTATTGATTACATTTCAAAGATCAAACGCGATATGGTGATACGAAAATTTAAAAAACGCGCAAAAGAAAAAAACACACAGGAAGCAGTTTTGTAATGGCATTACGGTTAAGTTTTATGGGAACACCAGATTTTTCTGTTCCCATTTTACATGCTTTATTGAATGCTGGTCATGATGTTGTCGCTGTTTATAGTCAACCCCCTCGTCCAGCAGGACGTCGGGGGCTTAAATTAATCCCCTCAGCTGTTCACACGGTAGCAAAAGAAAAATCTATTCCTATCTTTACGCCTCAAACACTTAAAACAGCCGAACAACAAGAAAAATTTGCAGCACTTTCTGTTGATGCTGCTATTGTCGTGGCTTATGGACTCCTGTTACCCAAAGCTATTCTCGAAGCACCGCGTTTTGGTTGTTTTAATGCCCACGCTTCACTCTTACCACGTTGGCGTGGTGCTGCACCTATTCAACGAGCAATTATGGCCGGTGATAAGGAAACAGGTATCATGATCATGAAAATGGATGAAGGACTTGATACAGGACCTATTGCTCTTTCTCGTTCTCTCCCTATTACTGATAGCGCCACCAGCGCTGAGCTTTCAAATAAACTTTCAAATATAGCCGCAGAACTTATGATAGAAGCTCTATCAACTCTTGAAAAAGGACAACTTAAACTGACCCCACAATCAGAGGAAGGCATCACCTATGCAGCCAAAATTAGGAAAGAAGAAACCCGCATTGATTGGACAAAACCTGCAGAGTTTATTCATAGGCATATTCGCGCGCTCTCTCCCTCTCCTAGTTGCTGGTGCAATATGAATATCGGTGGACGAGAAGAACGCGTAAAAATTATTGAAAGTCGCTTAACAACAGGAGCTTCTTTTGAAATTGGGAGGATAGAACCAAATTCTTTGATTATTCATTGTGGACAAGGACGGATAGAAATAACCTCTCTCCAAAGATCTGGCGGTAAAATTCTTGATAGCGCAACATTCTTGCGAGGCGCTCATATTTCTGCTGTTTTTTAATATGCCACGTTTTAAACTCACTCTTGAATACGATGGTTCAAATTATGCTGGTTGGCAACGTCAAGCAAAACTTCACACGATACAAGGAGCTCTTGAACAAGTACTCTTTTCCTTCAGTGGACAACAATTGACCATAACAACAGCAGGACGAACGGATGCAGGGGTGCATGCCACGGGACAAGTTGCCCATGTTGATTTTGAAAAAAACTGGCCCCCCCATACTGTGCGTGACGCACTCAATGCTCTTTTACGTAAACAGGGAGAAGCGATTTCAATCCTAAACGTACAAAATGTCCCTGATGACTTTGATGCACGATTTTCCGCTGTAAAGCGCCATTATCTTTTTAAAATTCTCAATCGCCGCTCTCCACCAGCTCTAAATGCCAAACGCGTATGGTGGATACCAAAACCTCTTAATGCTGAAGCTATGCATGAAGCTGCGCAAAAGCTTGTTGGACAACATGATTTTACAACTTTCCGTTCAGCACATTGCCAAGCCAAAAGCCCTATTCGTACCCTTGAACGCCTTGATGTTCAAAGAGAAGGAGAGGAAATCTTCCTTTATGCACAAGCTCGTTCTTTTCTTCATCATCAAATCCGTTCATTCGCAGGAAGCCTCATGGAAGTGGGTATTGGACGTTGGACAACACAAGATCTTGAAGCAGCTCTTCACGCTAAAGATCGCAAACGCTGTGGTGTTGTTGCCCCCCCCTCAGGACTTTATTTAACCAAAGTAGAATATTAATGATCCTTCAAGCGTTAACGCCTCAAAAACTGTTAAGGCAGCATATAAAAAGAACGAATTTCTTCAAACGCTTCTGCTGCTGTATTGACAAATTTCACAAAATTAACATCACTGGGAGAGATCGTACCTTGTGCAGATAGATACTCAAAGTTGATAGCATTGCTCCAAAACTCTTTGCCAAACAATAAAATTGGTACCTGTTTCATACGCCCCGTCTGTACTAAAGTTAACGTCTCAAACAGTTCATCCAGAGTCCCAAATCCTCCAGGAAAAATGGCTAATGCTTTCGCTCGTAATAAAAAATGCATTTTTCGCATCCCTAAATAGTGAAAATTAAAACACAAATGCGGCGAAACATATGAATTAGGCTCTTGCTCATGCGGTAAAATAATATTCAAGCCAATTGTTGGAGCCCCAACATCACAAGCACCACGATTTCCCGCCTCCATGATCCCTGGTCCGCCCCCCGTAACAACCACAAATTCACGATATTCTGTCGTAGCAGAATAGAGTGAGCACAAACGCGCAAACTCTCTTGCTTCATCGTAATAATGTGACATAGCACGCAAATTTTTCTTTTGTGTTTCATTTTTTGCTGCCCACGCAGCTTGCCTAGGTTCAGGAATGCGCGCACCACCAAACAAAACAACTGTCGATTGAATATTATATTCTTTAAGAGTTATTTCCGGCTTTAAAAATTCAAGACCAATACGTTGTGAGCGCAGCTCTGGACGCATCATAAACTCTTGATCGATATAGGCTAAACGATAAGTAGACGAACGCACCTGTGCTGAATTAGAGACTTTATGTATTTGTTGTAGAGCATCCTTCGTATGGAGAAGTGGTGTCCAGTTTTCTTGCTCTGCTTTTCTTTTTTCTTTACAGCCTTTTTTCATGCACCTGTCCTACTTCCTCATCGTTTTATTGACTGAAAACATTTCTTCGCGTAAGTCATAGAGAATAAATCTTGAAGCTTTCAACTTGTTTAACGGAACTATGTTCATGATCAATCTCACACAACTTGAAATCATTATCGAAAAAGCATTTGATGATCGTGATTCTATTGATACTACCACAAAAGGTGAAATTCGTGAGAGTGTCGAACACGCATTGAATCTTCTCGATAAAGGTGCAATTCGCGTCGCAGAACGGCAAAAAAACGGACAATGGCATGTTCATCAATGGTTGAAAAAAGCTGTTTTGCTCTCTTTTCGGCTTAACCCTATGCAAATTATTGCCGGTGGTGTAAATGGAACACATTGGTGGGATAAAGTTCCTTCAAAATTCTCTGGTTGGCAAGAGGCAGATTTTAAAAGTGCTGATTTCCGTTTCGTTCCTGGAGCCATTGTACGTCATTCTGCTTACATTGCACCCAATGTTATATTGATGCCATCCTTTGTCAATCTCGGCGCCTTTATCGATGAAGGAACAATGGTTGATACATGGACCACCGTTGGTTCTTGTGCACAAATTGGTAAACATGTTCATCTTTCTGGCGGTGTTGGTATTGGAGGTGTTTTGGAACCCCTGCAAGCAAATCCAACAATCATTGAAGATCACTGCTTTATCGGTGCACGCTCTGAAATTGTTGAAGGCTGTATTATTCGTGAAGGCGCTGTTTTAGGAATGGGAGTCTTTATTGGAAAATCAACAAAGATTATTGATCGTACAACAGGTGAAATTTTTATTGGTGAAGTACCAGCCTATTCAGTGGTTGTACCGGGTTCTCTCCCCGGAAAACCTTTACCAAATGGTGAAGCAGGCCCAAACCTTTATTGTGCTGTTATTGTAAAACGCGTTGATCAAAAAACACGAGAAAAAACATCCATTAATGATCTTTTACGTTCTTAGACACAAGATTAATGCATAATAATATTTTCTCGTTTTTTAACTTGAATAATAACCTCGAATACAAGGATTCTCTCATTTCAAATCCTTTCATAGTGAATCAATCACTATCATTTCCTTGCTCGTCACAAATGCTGTTGGTCTGTGGGTAAGAAACACTTCAAGAAAAGAGTGAAATACCTTTAATGAATTCTCTCTATCGCCAAGAGCTATCATAATATTTTGAGCTGAAAAAGAGTATGATGGGTGCGCTTTGCACCTTTCTGACGCATAAAGATGTGGCGCCAAATGGGTTTCATGTAATTTACAATGAATTTCACATTATATTTTGTTGCAGCCCCCGTTGTGAAATGAAGTTTGATGTATTGAGAGATGTTTCTTTGAAACAAGTGCACAAACGTGCAACACAACAAATGTATTTTGTTTAAAGCATTCTGTTTTACATGAGAAAGTGACACCATTCGCAATACACAAAAACATGAAGCACAGTGCGATTCTATTTAAAAGTGTTCTTTAAGCACCTGAACCAATCGACAAAAGCAAAAGCGCAACCAATGAGAGAAAATATTCCTTTTTCCATTATTTATTCATTTTGAGCGCTTGGATAAATGCCGATTGTGGAATTTCTACTTTTCCAAATTGGCGCATCCGCTTTTTGCCTTCTTTTTGCTTTTCCAAAAGTTTGCGCTTACGCGTAACATCACCCCCGTAACATTTCGCTGTTACATCTTTACGCAAAGCACGAATTGTTTCGCGCGCTATAACCTTACCACCAATAGCCGCTTGAACTGGAATCTGAAACATATGCTGAGGAATAAGATCTTTCAGTTTTTCACACATGGAACGCCCGCGCTTTTCTGCAATCGTGCGGTGCACAAGCATAGACAATGCATCTATAGACTCTCCATTTACCAAAATAGACATTTTAACTAAATCCCCTTCTGCATAATCTGCCATCTGATAATCAAAAGAAGCATAACCCTTTGAAATCGATTTTAGCCGATCATAAAAATCAAAAACAACTTCATTCAGTGGTAAATCATACGTTACCATAGCACGGGTTCCAACATAGGACAAACCAACCTGTACCCCGCGCCGCTCTTGGCATAGCTCTAAAATTGACCCAAGATAATTATCAGGCGTCATGATTGTCGCTCGAATCCATGGTTCTTCTATGGAAGAAATTTTAACCACATCAGGCATATCTGCTGGATTGTGCAACTCTTTAACAGAACCATCATTCATATTCATGCGATAAACAACCGAAGGTGCTGTCGCAATTAAATCCAAATTAAACTCACGCTCTAATCGCTCTTGAATAATTTCAAGATGCAGAAGTCCCAAAAAGCCACAGCGAAAACCAAAACCCAAAGCCGCGGATGTTTCCATTTCAAAAGAAAAACTCGCATCATTTAAGCGTAATTTGCCCATGGCTGCACGCAAATCATCAAAATCGGCAGCATCAATTGGAAAAAGTCCACAAAAGACAACCGGTTGCGCCGGCTTAAAACCAGGCAAAGCATTTTCACAAGGACGACGCTCTTCAGTAATCGTATCCCCAACCCGTGTGTCTGCTACCTCTTTGATAGAAGCAGTGATAAAACCAATCTCACCTGGTCCTAATTCATCAACCTGTACCATTTTAGGTGTAAAAACCCCAACGCGCTCAACTGGATATTTTGCTCCTGTACCCATCATACGAATGGTTTGGCCTTTTTTTAAAATACCATCTATCACCCGTACCAAAACAATGACACCAAGATATGCATCATACCAGCTATCAACCAACATTGCTTTCAAGGGATTTGCAACATCGCCTGTACGTGGAGGTGGTAATTGTGCAACAATTGCCTCCAAAACATCAGGAACACCCAAACCTGTTTTTGCTGATATTTCTACTGCTTGAGATGTATCAATGCCTATCACATCTTCAATTTGTTCTTTAACACGCTCAGGTTCTGCTGCCGGAAGATCAACTTTATTGAGAACAACAACTAACTCATGGGAATTATCAATGGCTTGATAAACATTTGCTAATGTCTGCGCCTCTACGCCTTGGCTTGCATCCACCACTAACAGAGAACCTTCACAAGCTGCCAATGAACGCGAAACCTCATAAGCAAAATCCACATGACCAGGTGTATCCATAAGATTTAAAATATAGGTTTCACCATTCTTTGCCTTATAGTGTAAACGTACCGTTTGTGCTTTAATAGTAATTCCACGTTCACGCTCAATATCCATGGAATCGAGCACTTGTTCTTTCATCTCACGTGTTTCAAGCCCACCTGTTATTTGAATCAAACGATCAGCTAAAGTGGATTTGCCGTGATCAATATGCGCCACGATGGAAAAATTACGAATATAATTACGATCTATTGTCATATAAGGCGATTTAGCAAAGAATAATACAAAACGCAAAGACCAATTATGCTCCGGCTTCTATCAAAAGAATATAAACCTAAAAAGCTTCTCAAAACACAACTTTTCATAGCCTAAAAAATGAGGCTTTTGTTTGCTAAATTAAATCCAAGGGTGCTAAAATGACCTTTTCACATCTTGTTTGATAACTCATATGCTGGCATTATATAGTAAGATATTGATTTATAAATATAATTTAACATTATTTATATTGAATTAGAACCTTGAGTACCGTAAGATTCTCTCATTTCAAATCTGTATATCTTGAATCAATTAAAATCACTTGCTTGCATATTACAAGCGGCATAAGTGTGTGGATAAAATTTTATATAAGAAAGAACTAAAAATGGCTCTTATGAACCCGTTTTAATGCAAGAGCTGTCGGCAACACCCACGAACTGGCAAATAGTGTGATTGTGCCGACTTACTTTTTCATAAGCGTAAAGATGTAGGTGCTCAATGGATTTACCGTTATACTATTCATAGGCACCGTCGTGAAATGGGATTGAGAGCGTTAAGAGATGTTTCTTTAAAACAAGCCCGTGAATATACAACGCAATGATGGATGCGTATATCACTAAGACTTTCAATAAAATGCACAAGAAATGCTTTTTTATTTGTACGCAATAATCTGTTTTTTTCAGCAATCTTATAAAATAAAATAGATATTGAGAGAGATAATTTTTTTCTCAATGTTTAAAACTTTAGAAATTGGCTTTATTGAGTAAAGTTTTTATGCCCTTTTATACAACGCCTTTCTTCTTTTATTAAAGATAAAAAACATCAAATCTCTTCTATTAATTTGTTAGTGCTTTGATTTATAATGACTATTTATTGCTTTGCAATTTAAATGAAACCCCTGACCATCGCGAGCCTTTTTCATCTTAAGCTTGCTTATAGTAAATTAGTCAAATTTTTTACACATTACAAACAGAACTGGACAAACAGGACTGGTGTATGGATAAAGCCGTTTAAGGAATGATTAAAATACCTCTTAATAAACTCTTTCAAGTACCAAAACTTGTCGTAATGGTAATTAATAAAGAAAATAATGCTATTAACTTTAATTTTTTATTTTAAGTAAAAATGGTGATATTTCATGGCCTTTATACATTTCACATGGACCATCAATGGGTACAATATCCATTGAGAAAATATGTCTTTTAAAAAAGTGCGTTAATGTACACCATTATGGGGGTTGCTTTGAGCGTTTCTATTTTGCATGGGAGTTAAAGAATAAAAGGAATAACGTGCGACAGTGCATAGTTTTCATTATTCAAAAATATTACCGTAGATGTTTTTGAAAGTTGTTAAAGCCGAATTTAAAAATGATCGTAAAGATGCGTATTAATTTTCACTTTTACAACTTAATGCTTAGCTCAATGAAGTTTGTTTTTCCTTTTCAGAGGTTAGAAAACAGATAGAAGCATACTCTTGCTCCAATTTGGCATGCAAAAGCTGGAATAATTTATAGAATTCTTAATCATCTTAATATTAAAAAAAACTTTAAAAATGAAAACTCTACAAGCAAAAATCTCGTGCAATAAAATCATAATAAAAAAATGTATAGCTAATCAATTTTTTTAATTGCTTTATTTTTTTTACGCCATTGTGAAGGTTGTAATTCAGCCACAATGATCCCAATAAGAATAAGCAAACCGCCCAATAAAGCTAAGGGAGATAAACGTTCTCCAGCCAAACGCCCAACAATACCAGCCCATACCGGTTCACCTGCGTAAATGAGTGTCGCACGCGTAGGGGAAATAGACTTTTGTGCCCAATTCATAGCTAATTGAATGATGGCACTCATTAATGCCAATCCTATACCAATATTAAACCACACCCACGAAAATTCAGGAATGCTTTCACCCATCAAAGGCATACAAGCAAATGAAAAAAAACCACTAAAAAATAACTGAATAATGGTTACACGCCGACTATCAACCTTGTTCGCAAAAATTCCGATGAGTATGACTTCTCCAGCAATCGCTAATGCACCTAACAAAGTCAAAATTTCACCTTTTGAAAAATCAAAACTTCCAGGCTTTTGTCCTGAAATGAATACAAGCCCAATAAAAGCGAAAACAATACCAATCCAACAGGCTAAACGGGGAGGTTTTTTAAACACAATCCATTGCAAGATTGGAACCATCGGTACATAAAGCGCTGTGATAAAAGCCGACTGACTACTAATAATCGTTTGAAGTCCAGCTGCTTGAAAAGCATACCCCAAAAACATGGCTAAACCAATCGCCATCCCAGCAAAAACTTCATAAACAGTTATCCTTTTTATAGAGCGCCAAAAAATTGCCCCACATATAAGAGATGCAACAATAAAACGAAATCCAACAAAAAATAGAGGACCGCTATAGCGTACCGCAATGTGAATGACTAAAAATGTAATGCCCCACAATATTGTCGCAGCAAATAGTGCCAATTCTGGTTTACTTAATAAAGGATATTTAAACTGTTTTATACTTTTCATGAAAAGCCTTCTCCTTCAATTTTCCGCACAATTTATGAAACAATAAGCGTTCCAATTCCCTGTTCGGTAAACAGTTCTAGTAAAACAGGATGAGGGGTTTTACCGTTTAAAATGACAACACCTTCCACACCATTTTGAAGGGCTTTTATACAAGTCTCTACTTTTGGGATCATGCCTCCTGAAATTGTTCCATTTTTGATAAGTTTCTCAGCTTCAGAAACTGTCAATTCTTTTAAAAGTTTACCCTGTTTATCCAAAACACCAGGAACATCAGTGAGAAATAAAAGGCGTTTAGCCTCTAATGCACCAGCAATAGCTCCAGCAAAAATATCAGCATTAATATTGTAAGTTTTACCATCGCGTCCTGGAGCCACAGGAGCAAGAACTGGTATCATTTCAGAACATGCTAAGAGATCTAGCAATGTGCGATCAACTTCAATAGGCTCACCAACAAACCCCAAATCTAAAACACGTTCAATATGAGAATCAGGATCAATGACAGTTTTATAAGCCTTTTCGGCAAAAACCATATTGCCATCCTTGCCGCATAATCCTATTGCCCATTCACCCTCAGCGTTGATGAGAGCAACAATTTCTTTGTTTATGGATCCCGCTAAAACCATTTCAACAACTTCAACAATCCGTTCATCGGTTACCCGTAAACCGTTTTCAAATCGTGATTCAATTCCCATTTTCATTAAAATTTTAGCAATTTGAGGTCCACCACCATGAACAACAATAGGATTAATCCCTGATTGCTTTAATAGAGCAATATCACGCGCAAATGCTCGTCCCAAAGCGGGATCACCCATAGCATGGCCGCCATATTTTACCACGACCGTTTCATTTTCATATTTTTGCATATAAGGTAAAGCAGACGATAAAAATGCTGCTTGTTTTTCCAAAACATCTACATCATCGTTTTTAGCATCATCCATCAATAGAGCCTCCTCATCACTTTTTACCATCTCTTAATGAAACTTAGGAAAAGTGAAAACAATAAAACCAAGCTTTACTCTATCCATCCCCCTGAAAATCGTCAATTTTCTTTTAATTTACGAAGATGAAACACAAAAAATATCCTTTAAAAATTGACCGTAAAAAATTAAACAAAATAGGTGTCAAAAAACGTCATTACTTTATGATCTTATGTATAAAATTGAAAAGCAAAATTTTGAAAATTTTTTAAGCGACGCCCTATATTCAATTCATTAATTTATACCTATGGATACTTAACAATGAATAGAAATATATACAACCATTGATTTTATAAGATAAAAGCAAAATTTTCTTATCATAATAAAATTAACCTATCGCCAAGATAAGAAACCACTCAACCGCTTTAGTAACCTATCTCAATTTTTCTTTAATGAAATTGTCAAACGAAGTTCGACCGGAGACTATAACTTTGGTTTTTAAAATTTGACTTTTTTCAATCATTAAACATGAGAAAATGTCAATTAAATATCCCTTTATGAAGAATTATAATACGTTGATTTATAATAATAATTTTATATATTTATAGCGTAAAACCCTAAATGAGAAGTCTGAATATAAGAATATTTTGTCATTTTAACTCTCACATTTCAAATCAATAAAAACCGTTGGCTTGTACGTTACAAATGAACTTGGTATTATAAATACTATAGAAAGCTTAAAATACCTCTTATTAATGCTCTCAATAGCAAAAGATGCAGCAATGTTTGAAACGAGGAATGATAGTGTCAACTTACGCATACATGAGCGTAAAAAGAGTGGTGTACAATGAAGTTTTATACCCTTTCAAGCACCATCGCATGCAATCGGGGTACATCCATTAGGAAATGTTTCTTCAAAATAAGCGTATAGATTTGTAACACAATGATCTTCTGTATGGGCGTAAGAGATTTACCTCTATTAAAGATCGCGAAAACAAAAGCGTGAGGGACTATGTATTCCATTATTAAATACTACTTTGAATATTTCTGAAAGGCGCAAAGCTAAGTGAAAAAGAGGTGGCAAAGCTTGAATTTTCTACTTTTATGCTTTTATATTCTCCTCAACTTTAGCTATATCCTCGTTGCAAAAATTACTTAAACAGATATATACAATACTCTTGTTTCACTCCGACATAAAAAAGTTGCAACAGTAAAGAACATACTGAACTGCCTTAACATTTATCCATTTATCTCAAACATACTACTCCATGAGATCTGAATTGATTTACAGATAACAGCAAAAGCAAGCGCTTTATTAAAATACAAAACCAAATCCACAATCTAAAAAGACATGATTACTGCTAAAAGCTGAGATGAAGCATGTAAAAGTTATTTTGAATAAGAATAACCCGTATTTTAAGGAAAGCAGTGGTTTAAGGCTATGAAAATGCCAGAAATAAAATCGGTTATAAGAAGTTGATACTTTATTTGAAAAAGATGAATTGCCTAACAGCTTATTTAGCGTTTCTTGGCAAGCTGCTAACTATTTTATAGTTTTATTTATAGAGCCTTTAAAAAGAAATTTTGAGTGAAAAAATAAATACAAAAAATACTGAATGCATAAAGACAGCCATCATGACACTGGCAATATTTATTATCAATCACTCAATTGCGTTCTTATATGGATAAGCCCTTTTTAAAATGTCATAGACATTCAAAAATAAGACTTATCCATAAAACTCATGAAATATAAAAACTATCAGCAGCAGGAGTTTATCCTAAATTAGCTGTCTCTCTCTTTTCTTTTTAAAGAAAAAAATGCTGTTCAAAGATAATGAGACAATAGAACACTTAATGAAAATAACTTTCCCACAGTTCTCTCTAATTATTCTGAGAACATTCACATATTTTAACCAGAAATATTTTCAAAAAATTCTTTCATCCGTGAAAAAAAACCATGTGATTGCGGTGAATTTTCATGATTTGAGAGCTTTTCAAATTTTTGCAACAATTCACGTTGTTCTTGCGTTAATTTCTGCGGTGTCTCAATTGTGATATGGATGTAAAGATCACCCCTTGCTTGCTGACGGCGCAACATGGGCATACCTTTGCCTCTAAGGCGGAATTGACGTCCATTTTGTGTTCCTTCTGGGATCTTAACACGTGCTTTAACACCATCAAGGTCGGAAACTTCAAACTCTCCTCCTAAAGCAGCTGTTACCATTGAAATAGGAACGCGACAGTGAAGATCTGCTCCTTCTCGCTGAAAAAACTCATGCGGTTTAATGGAAAGAAAAATATAAAGATCACCATTGGGGCCACCACGAATACCAGCATCACCCTCACCAGAAAGGCGAATACGCGTTCCATCTTCAATACCAGCTGGAACATTTACGCTCAATGAACGTTTTTTCTCTATACGCCGTGTCCCCTGACATTTGGGGCATGGATCGGTAATAGTTTCACCCCGTCCATGACATGTAGGACATGTCCGCTCAATAGAAAAGAAACCCTGTGCAGCACGCACACGTCCAGATCCATGGCATGTTCCACAAACTTGCGGCTTAGAACCCTTTCTCGCTCCTGATCCTTCACAAACATCACACGTAACGGAACTGGGAATATTAATTTCTGCAGTTTTTCCTGAAAATGCCTCTTCTAAAGTCACTTCCATATTATAACTCAAATCTGCACCACGTTCGCGACTATCACCACGCTTACGGTGGGTCCCTCCCATAATCTCACCAAAAAAGTCTTCGAAAATATCCGCAAATCCACCACCAGCAGCAAAACCACTAAAGGGATTTGCTCCCCCTTGACCACCACTATTTTCAAAGGCCGCATGGCCAAATCGATCATAAGCAGCACGCTTCTGGGGATCTTTAAGAACTTCATAGGCTTCGCCAATTTCTTTGAATTTTCGCTCTGCCTCTTTATCCCCCGCATTGCGATCAGGATGATATTGCATTGCCAACTTACGAAAAGCAGATTTCAACTTTTTATCATCACATTCGCGAGTCACGCCAAGAATTTCATAATAGTCAACCTTCATCATGTATTCCTGATAATTTTTCTGTCATCCAACTTTATGGATAATATTGCTTTTAATTTATATTTTTAGCAACAAAGTTGCAACTTATCTCAAATAATAAAGCCCAGCCTTATATTTCAAAGGCCGGGTTTATAAATTAATCAACACATACGCTGACACTATTTCTTCTTATCATTAACTTCTTCAAAATCAGCATCGACAACATCATCATTCTTTGTTTCTGTTTCAGTATCAGCAGTTTCTGCTTGTGAAGCTTCATACATAGCCTGTCCCAACTTCATACTAACTTCTGCTAATTTTTGCATCTTTGTTGCTATCTCTTCCGTATCACTGCCTTCAAGCGCAGATTTCAAATCAGAGATTGCTGTTTCAATCTGTCCCTTTTCTTCAGCTGATACTTTATCGCCATATTCATTGAGCGACTTTTCAGTTGAATGAATAAGAGCCTCCGCTTGATTTCTAGCTTCAACACCTTCACGGCGTTTTTTATCCTCAGCCGCGTGCTCTTCTGCATCCTTTACCATTTTTTCAATATCAGCATCACTTAAACCACCTGATGCCTGAATACGAATTTGATGCTCTTTCCCTGTTCCCTTATCCTTGGCCGAAACATTAACAATACCATTCGCATCGATATCAAAAGTAACTTCAATTTGAGGTATACCACGTGGTGCTGGAGGAATACCAACAAGATCAAATTGAGCCAATAACTTATTATCACTTGCCATTTCCCGTTCACCTTGGAAAACACGAATCGTTACAGCACTCTGGTTATCATCAGCTGTCGAAAAAACTTGCGATTTTTTCGTCGGGATAGTGGTATTGCGCTCAATAAGGCGTGTGAAAACCCCACCCAAGGTTTCAATACCCAAAGATAAAGGTGTTACATCTAGCAACAACACGTCTTTGACATCGCCTTGCAATACACCTCCTTGGATGGCAGCGCCCATTGCAACCACTTCATCAGGGTTAACGCCTTTGTGTGGATCCTTACCAAAGAAGTTCTGCACAACTTGCTGAATCTTAGGCATACGTGTCATACCACCCACTAAAACAACTTCGTCAATCTCACCAGCCTTTAATCCAGCATCTTTCAACGCAGCTTTACAAGGTTCGATGGTACGCTGGACTAAATCGTCAACGAGAGATTCAAATTTTGCCCGAGTCAATTTCATTGTTAAGTGCTTGGGACCTGATTGATCTGCCGTGATAAATGGTAAATTAATTTCTGTTTGCTGTGACGAAGAAAGCTCAATCTTTGCTTTTTCTGCTGCTTCTTTTAAGCGCTGTAAAGCGAGTTTATCATTTTTCAGATCAATTCCTTGCTCTTTTTTGAATTCATCGGCAAAATAACCAACCAAGCGCATGTCAAAGTCTTCACCCCCTAAAAATGTATCCCCATTGGTTGACTTAACCTCAAAAACGCCATCTCCAATTTCAAGGACTGAAATATCAAATGTACCACCACCAAGGTCGTAAACAGCAATTGTTTTTCCATCCTTTTTGTCCAAACCATAAGCTAAAGCAGCAGCAGTTGGCTCATTAATAATCCGTAAAACTTCAAGTCCAGCAATTTTACCTGCATCTTTCGTGGCTTGACGTTGCGCATCATTAAAATAAGCAGGAACCGTAATAACGGCTTGTTCAACTTTTTCACCAAGATAAGATTCTGCTGTTTCCTTCATCTTTTGCAAAATCATAGCTGAAATTTGTGACGGAGAATATTTCTTTCCCGCCTCTTCAACCCATGCATCACCATTGTCACCTTTAACAATTTTATAAGGAACAAGCGCTTTATCTTTTTCAACCATAGGGTCATCAAAGCGGCGCCCTATCAAACGTTTAACTGCAAAAACTGTCCCTTCAGGATTTGTCACCGCCTGCCGTTTAGCAGGTTGCCCAACAAGCCGCTCCCCCCCATCAGTAAAGGCAACAACGGAAGGTGTTGTTCGCGCTCCTTCTGAGTTTTCAATAACTTTTGCATTTTTGCCATCCATAACAGCCACACAAGAGTTCGTTGTCCCCAAATCAATACCAATTACTTTTGCCATATTATAATCTCCATTCAGCAAGCTACCTCAACCTTCATAAAGCATCTTTTTAAGATAGCTCCTCATAACACCTAAAGCCCGTATATTGCTTCAAGCAACATAAATAATAATAAACTGCAAGTCGCAACAAGCCTTGCTGCCTCGTATATAAGAACAGGCTTTTATTGCTACAAGAGAATAATGAGAGAAACATCTCCAAAATAAAAAATTTATTTTAAAATAGGCACTCTAATGACCCATAAATACCATATTTATGAGAGACTTGAGAGCATAATATATTTTTCTTGCAATTCTCAAAAAATATATCTTTCTATAAAAATTAAAAAATAAAAGAATGATTGCACTCTCGCTCTTGATCTTCTCATCATTGATAAAATCGTACTCACGTAAAAGCTTTTTAAAAGGCGAATAATTTATATCACAAATATTATAGATTTTTCTTGGACTAAAATAGTCATCATATCTAATGCTCGTATCAGTAAAGGTATTATCTATCAATCTCCTTTCAAAAATTCTCCCTCTAACGGTCTCATTGTTTGCGGCTATTTGAAATCTGTGCTTTAAATTCACCTAAAGCGTTTTTTCTTAACTGTATAATTTTGAACTTTGAAAATATATAAAAATACCTCTGTATAAACGCTTTAAAATGCCAAAAGCTGTCATAATATTAAAAATTGGTAAAGTGGTTAATGATTGTTCTGTATTATATCTTCATTAAGTAAAATAGTAGTGCATCATAGATTTTATACCATTTGCAAATACTATTTATGAGATGAACACGGAAGCGTTAAGAGGTGTGTTGTCATTGTAAATCTTACTGTCTTCTTTTAAATTTCAAGAATTCTATGATTTTTATATTCAAATCAATTTCATTTTAGTATTTCTTTCTTTTATTTTAAATAAAAGCTCTGCTAAAATAAAAAATATTCAAAGTGTGAATCTTATGAAGGAGGGTAAATCAATGATGACATCTATTATTAAGAAAATAACAAATCTCATCTTTAAGAATATAATACATACACAATATCCATATAAAAAGGTTATCATAAATATCGTGTGTACTCTTCTCTTTGCTGGTATAATCCTGCCAGCAGGTGCTCAGCAATATAAACTTGGCGACATAGAAATTCTCAATCCTTGGACACGCGAAACACCTAGAGGTATAAGAGTTGGTAGCGGTTATCTCTACATTATTAATCACAGTAATACCCCAGACCGTTTGGTTTCTATTTCCACAAACGGAGTAAAAACAACAGAGATACACTCTATGGCTGTCGTTAACGATATTATGAAAATGGAAAAAATGCACAATGGCATTGAAATTCCGGGAAATGGCGAAATCACGCTTAAGCCTGGCGGTGATCATATTATGTTCATGGGGCTTTCACAACCATTTAAGTTAGGTGATAAAATTAGCGCAAAATTAACATTTGAGAAAGCAGGAACCATTGATGTTGATTTCTCTGTAAACGCTATGAAAGTACCATCACCTTCTAAATCCTCTCCTGTTCACTAAGCTCCTTTTATTATAAATACACACTTTATAAAATGAAGAAGTGTGAAATTTTTTACGCTTCTTTATTTTTTGTTTAATGCCATCAGTAAAAAATTATCCCCTTTGATGAATTAACTATGGTCAATTTCAGGAATACGTAAAACTTGACCAGGATAAATTTTATCGGGAGATTTTAGCATTGGCTTATTGGCTTCAAAAATAAATGTGTTTTTATTACCTTGCCCTTTTCCATAAACCTCTTCAGCAATTTTCCAAAGATTATCACCAGATTTAACCTCATAAAAGCGAGAAGTTTTTCTAGGCGTTGTATCTATAACCTTTAATTGATCAACATCTACAGAAGAGATACCTTGTGAATTGCCAACAACCAGCAGTGCTTTTTCAAGTGTTTCCCTATCTGGAACTTCACCGCTTAAAATAGCTTTACCGTCTTCAACTTGAATATTGACTTTTTCTGTACCGAGTTGAAAATGATCAAATGCTCTCTTAAAATCCTTTTCTTTTGGTTCATGGTCCCCAATACCTAACTTTTCCCCTACAGTTTTAATAAAATTAAAAAATCCCATTACGACCTCCTTTCGTGTAGCAGAAACAAATTTTTGTGCATATATTGCCACATTCTTTTCTTTGCTCTTAAAACACATAGGCAGATTTTCTAAACTTCAACAATCAAAACTACATCTGTTCAATTATGAGACAAATACAATAATAAACTTTGTAATAAACCTTGATAAAAAAAGCCTTTATGAAAATTTTCTCTCAAATGAAGGGATCTTAATAGACGTAGAAACATTATAAATTATGAAAGCAAAACAAGATTTTACAGTAATGACAAAAGGTTTTTTACTTTGCTACAATTTGTATCATATTTGTTTTGCAAAAAAAATATGAACTCCCATATAAATAAGTGTGGGTAATTTGCTACCACAGCAATAGAAAGGTCTAAGAAACCATGAAAGATACACCAACAATCACGCAAACGATCGTACTTGTTGATGATGATCGCAATATTTTGACATCTTTATCTTTTGCGCTTGAGACAGAAGGATATCGGGTTGAAAGCTATACAGATGGAGCATCTGCACTCAAGGGTCTCACACTTCACCCTCCACACTTAGCTATTTTTGATATTAAAATGCCCCGAATGGATGGGATGGAACTTTTGCGTCGTTTGCGTCAAAAATCTGATCTTCCAGTTATTTTTCTTACCTCTAAAGATGATGAAATTGATGAATTATTTGGTCTCAAAATGGGAGCTGATGATTTTATTACTAAACCTTTCTCCCAACGTCTTCTTATTGAACGAGTGAAAGCTATTTTACGCCGTTCTAATGCACGTAACCAACCGCTTTCTACAGGAACTTCTTCCACCTCTTCTCTCAAACGTGGAGATCTTGTGATGGATCAAGAACGCCACACCTGTACATGGAAAGATAAACCTGTTATTTTAACCGTTACGGAATTTTTGATTCTGCAAACCTTAGCACAAAGACCAGGAGTTGTAAAAAGTCGTGATGCTTTAATGGATGCTGCTTATAGTGATCAAGTCTACGTAGATGATCGCACCATTGATAGTCACATTAAACGTCTGCGTAAAAAGTTTAAACAAGTGGATGATGATTTTGCAATGATTGAAACACTTTATGGTGTAGGTTATCGTTTCCACGAGGTATAAAACTACTTTGTCGCAAAAATTTGAATGGCAATCAAATCGATGACAGACAATTCTCAACTGGAAACTTTACAAAAAACAACCGTTAATGGTACCTCCTCAACGCCATTTCTTATGTTCGCTGGTTTGCATCTTCGAACACAACGTCTCTTTAGACAATTGCTTTTTTCCAGCCTCACACGTCGCATTGTTATATTAAACATTGCTGCCCTTGCCGTTTTAGTTACAGGCATTTTATACCTTAACCAATTTCGCGATGGTTTAATTGAAGCAAAAATCAAAAGTTTATGTACCCAAGGAAAAATTATTGCTGGGGCTATTGCTGCTTCTGCAACAGTAGATACAAATTCTATCCTCATTGACCCTCAAAAACTCTTAGAGTTACAGACTGGTGAAAGCGTTACACCCGCTCCTCAATCAACCGATTCTTGGGATTTTCCTATTAACCCTGAGCAAGTTGCCCCTCTTTTACGGCGTCTTATTACACCTAAAACGACAAGAGCACGTATCTATGATCGTGATGCTACTCTCCTTCTTGATTCGCGCGTTCTTTATTCTAGTGGAGAAGTTTTTAGTTATGATTTACCCCCACTTAAAACAGAACAAAACATGTGGGATCGCCTTACTTCATGGTATTCAAGCGTATTTTATGGCAAAGGTATTGCTCTTGACAGAGAACAAACAAAAACCAGTGGTATTGCTTATCCAGAAGTGTACCGCGCATTAAACGGATCTCTTGCTACGGCTAAAAGACGCAACAGACAAGGGCAATTAATTGTTTCTGTTGCCGTTCCTGTTCAACGCTATCGCGCAGTGGTTGGTGCTCTTCTTCTTTCAACCACTGGTTCCGATATTGATAACATTGTAAAAGGCGAAAGACTGGTTATCTTTAAAGTTTTTGCCGTTGTAGGTAGCGTACTTTTGGTTCTTTCTCTCTTTTTGGCCCATACGATTGCCCATCCATTAAGTAAATTATCTGCCTCGGCTAATCGAGTGCGTAATGGCAATAATCAGCGTGTGGAAATTCCTGATTTTTCAATGCGTGAAGATGAAATTGGTCACCTTTCAACTTCTATTCGTGATATGACCAATGCCCTTTATATGCGTATTGAAGCCATTGAACGTTTTGCTGCTGATGTAAGCCACGAATTAAAAAATCCTCTCACCTCCCTACGCAGTGCTGTTGAAACGCTCCCTCTGGCTAAAAATGAAGAAGCACAAGAGAAATTGCTTGAAATTATTCAACATGATGTGCGCCGCCTTGATCGGTTGATTACAGATATTTCTGATGCATCGCGGCTCGATGCAGAGCTTGCACGAGAAACTGCAGAGATCGTTGATATGACACCGCTTTTGGAAAGTCTTGTTCATGCTGTTCAGGAAGTGTATCGTAATACGCAAACTATTGATATAAGCCTTAATATTGTCCCACGTCCTCATGGAAAAGCCTATCTTGTATTGGGACACGAACTCCGTTTAGGACAAGTGATTTCAAATCTTCTTGAAAATGCGCGTTCTTTTATTCCTCGGAATCGTGGCAAAATTTGCATTACTATGAAAAGTCATGCTTCAACCCTTATTTTAACCATTGAAGATAATGGCCCAGGTATTCGTTCAGAAAATATTGAACGCATTTTTGAACGTTTTTACACAGATCGACCAAATGAAGATGCTTTTGGACAAAACTCTGGACTTGGCCTTTCTATTAGTCGGCAAATCATCGAAGCTCATAATGGGACAATTACAGCCGAAAATATTATTGATCCTACACTTGGGAAGTGTAAAACTGGTGCACGTTTTACTATTATGCTTCCGCTTGCTAAATAAATCTTTTATCCAAAGTAAAAGACATGAAAACAAAATGTGAAATACTCCACGCAAATTGCCTGCAACTAGGCGGCAAGGGGCTGTTAATTATAGGTCCATCTGGATCAGGAAAATCAACCATCACCCTTTCTTTGCTTGACCGCGCTGAGTGGTCAAAACGTGAAGCGAAGCTTATCAGTGATGATTATACAATGTTGCGTGCGGAAAATGGAAAGCTTCACGGATACACTCCTGATAATTTAGAGGGCGGCATCGAGATTCGTGGCGTTGGTCTTTATATGATAGAATTTGAAAAGCACACAACTATCGATTGTGTTATTTTTCTCGGTCCGAAGTATGAACGTTTTTCCACAAATAAAACTTTTCAATTTGAAAATTTGCACATTCCTCTTTTAAAACTTCCCTCTCTTCGTGAAGCCGATTGTACAGCCATTTGTCAAGCTATTGAAGCATTTTTGTTTAGAAGAATATGGCAAAAATCTGTCTAATTTTTTTCTAAAGATAAAAAAATCACAATTTTTGCCTTTTTTTTGCAAATTTTTCTTGGCAGCAAGATAAAGCCTTGTACAATGTCTTTCCCACCAACTATGGTCGGGTCTTATTAGTTAACAGGAGTTTGCGTAAATGATTGGACTCGTGCTTGTAACGCACGGTGAGCTGGCTGTCGAATTTTTACATGCCGTGGAACATGTTGTTGGAGTACAAGAAAAGTTCGCAACAATATGCGTTTATCCCGATGACGATATAGATCAGCGCCGAGGTGATATTATAGCCGCAGTAACCGATACAGATACGGATCATGGCGTCATCATATTAACAGATGTGTTCGGTGGAACACCATCAAATATAGCTATTCCTGCTATTGAAAAAGGACGCGTTGAAATGATTGCGGGTGTTAATTTGCCCATGCTTATTAAACTGATTTCTATTCGCAAATGTCCTGATATTTCATTATCAGACGCGTTAAGAATAGCACAAGAAGCAGGGCGTAAATATATTAATGTACCAAGTATAATTTTATAGCGGATAATAAAATACCAATGTTTTCCAAAGATACCCTCCCATGTATAAGTCGTCATTTCAATATCTGTAATAAACGTGGGTTGCATGCACGTGCCTCTGCAAAATTTGTACAAACTGTTGACAATTTTAATGTTACTGTTGAAGTTGAAAAGGACGGAAAAATTGTTGGCGGATCATCAATTATGGGACTTATGATGCTAGCGGCTTCATCCGGTTGCAACCTTACCATTCGTGTTTCAGGACCAGAAGCAACAGATGCTCTTAATGCTCTTGAAAAGCTCATCAATAACAACTTTGGAGAGGAAAACTAGTGCTTTTTCATCATAAACAAGGATGATAATTCTTAGAAAATAGGAACTTTCCATCATTATTTTGAATTTTAATTTCTCTTCCCGCTTTTATACCAATATTCATATCCATTATAGATTGGTATAATTATCATAAATGTAAAAGCTTATAGTTATTTTGTTATGCAATAATTTTTTCCTTTTCCTAACATTATTTGGCCCATTTGAATAGTTTTGCGTATTATGGCTATTCCCCAACTTAATCATATAATTAGACCTTTACAGAAAAGAGAACTCTTCACCTTTGTATTAGAATATGCTTTATTTTAGGCTAAAGATAAATGTCAAAATAATTTCGCACATCAAAAATCTATCAACTTTCTTATTTTCTGCTCACTTTGTAGCTTTTATAATACACAAGTAATCTTCCATTGCACATCATTGTGATACAGATCATGAAAATGCAATTCTTATCAATGTCATAACCATTTTCTTAAAACGAATAAGCTTTGTAAGCTCATAATTATAGTAAGAATTCTTTAGACATTCTTTTTCTATACTATTGCCTTGTTTTCTGTGGTACGTGCCCCGCCCTTATTATCTATATTGCGCTTGGGATAACATCTTTCATTATAAGGAGATAATATCATGGATCGTCTATTTAGTGCTCTTCAGATTCCTCAACAAACAACAAAAGCCCTCATATCATTGCAAAATGGCTTACCAAAAGCGCAATGGATCAATCCGCAAAATTTTCATGTAACCTTATCTTTTTTTGGCGAAGTTGAAAGCTCCCTAGAAGATGAAATTATGCATACCTTTAACACTATAGAACTTCCTTCTTTTACGCTACAGATAAAGGGTTTTGAAGTTTTTAGTTCAGAAAATGCTCCCCATTCTCTTGTGGTTTGCATTGAACCTTGTGAAAAGCTTACTCTTTTACATGAAAAGATGCAATATATCCGGAATAAATTAGAGTTAAAGCCTGATGAAAGACTATTTATTCCGCATATCACTCTTGCACGAATATTTGATATTAATCTTAAAGATCTTTCTTCTTATCTATCTTCTCGAGATGATTTTTCGCTCCCTCCTTTTGAGGTTGATCATTTTGTTTTATTGTTATCGGCCTCTCCCTTAAATAAGACTCCCTATATTGTAAAAGGAAGTTGGGCGCTTCAAAGATAAAAGGGTGTTATAAACACCCTTTAAAAAAAGACTTCATATATATGTAATTGCAGGGAATACTGCATTTTATGTTGGAGATTTATTATTGATGTGTTTTAAGCCGAATCAGCTTCAACAGAAGCTTCTTTTGCTCCTCCTTTAGCTACACCCACTATAGCTGGACGTAGCACCCTTTCCCCGATAATATAACCTGCCTGAACCACTTGTTGAACAGTATTATCTGGAACATCAGCATTGGGAATTTCAAACATCGCTTGATGAAAGTGAGGATCAAATTTTTGCCCCTCTGGATGAATTTTTTGCACCCCATGACGTTCTAATGCTGCCATCATGGCACGTTCAGTCATTTCAACGCCTTCTGCTAATGATTTCAAACCAGCATCACTCTCCCGTGCACCTTCTGGAATCGCTTCCAAAGCACGATTGAGATTGTCAGAAACCGATAACATATCCCTTGCAAAATTAGCAATGGAATAAGCCTTTGCATCCGCCACATCTCGCATAGTACGGCGTCGAAGATTTTCCATATCTGCAACAAGACGTAAAAGTTGATCTTTCAATTCTTTATTTTCATCCTGCAAAGACGCTAAAAGATCACTAACCTCATTGCTTTCTGTTTCAACGACTTCGTGTTCCTCTGTTTTATGTGTTTTTAAAAATTCATCGGCTGCCTGTTTAAGTGTATTACGATCAGCTGGATTTTTTAAATCACAATTTTCAAATGAAGCGTCAGTAAATTTGTTTTTTTCATCAGACATAAAAATTTTATTCCTTCATAAGATTCGTTATTCTCGATATCGAAATTCTACAGACAAAAATCAAGGGGTATCGATGTATATAATACAATGAGCTTTTATAGTACAAATACTTACTTGCACCGTTTTAACGCAATAACTGTGACACAAGTTGAGCTGTATAATCAACCATGGGCACGATCCTTGCATAATTAAGCCGTGTAGGACCAATAACACCTAAAGCACCAATGACTCTTTGTTGTGAATCACGATAAGGTGCTACAACTAAAGAAGAACCAGAAAGTGAAAATAACTTATTTTCTGAACCAATAAAAATTCTAACCCCAGAACCTTCATCCGTTAAATCGAGAAGCTGTGCCATACTCTCACGCGTTTCAAGATCATCAAACAAATGGCGCAACCGTTCTAAATCTTCTTCTGCTTTTACATCTTCAAGCAAATTGCTACGCCCGCGAACAATGAGGTGTATTTTATGATCAGCATCTTCTCCTCCCCAAAGAGCTAATCCCGTTTCAACAAGATGATGCGATAAATCATCAAGTGCAGCCCGTGTTTCTGCACATAAGCGGGCAATTTCCCCTTTAGCTTCACTTAGTGTGCGCCCTTGGATATGGGCATTGAGAAAATTCGTTGCTTCCGTCAATTGTGCATGAGTAACCCCTTCTGGTAAATGAACAATACGATTTTCAACTTCACCTTGTTGAGTCACCAAAACGGCAAGAGCGTTCTCCCTATCAAGGCGCACAAATTCAATATGTTTCAATGTTCCTTCTTGTTTCGTTGCTAAAACAAGCCCTGCCCCACGTGATAGATCTGAAAGAACTCGGCTTGCTTGAACAAGAAAATGTTCAACCGATTGTGCATGACCAGCCTCTTTGACTTGCATTTCAATATTTTCTCGCTCTTCGTTTGGCAAATCACCCGCTTCCATAAATGCATCAACAAAAAAGCGTAAACCTGATTGTGTTGGCATTCGACCCGCAGAAACATGTGGTGCATAAATCAAACCGAGATGTTCAAGATCACTCATCACGTTACGAATCGTTGCAGGTGATAATGTCTGTTGCAAAAGCCGCGAAAGATTACGTGACCCTACAGGTTCCCCATCATTAAGATAAGCTTCAACAATATGGCGAAAAATATCACGCGAACGCTCATCAAGATATTTTAGTTCATTATCAATAGTTTTGTGTTTCATCACAATTGTTTCACTATTTTTAAAATCCTCATCTCTTATATAAGTTTTGCCAAGGTTTGGTCAAATAGTCTAAAGTAGTATAGAAACATATTATCCTATTGAGCTGTAAAATGCTACCTTTCAGAGTGATGCTTGATAAATTACGCAGGAAATATTTTTTGTTAGAGTGTATGAGAAATATTTAAGATAAGAGTTGATCTGTAAAGTGGTCTGCTGTAGGGACTTGTCAAAAGAATCTAGATTGATTAAAAACCGCTGTAAGTAGAAAATTTTACCCTTTAGAGCAAGCAGAAAATTGGAAATTTACCATAAAAATGCTATCATAAAAAAGACATGTCTTTCCTATCTTTGCAAGGTTATCTTCGTACAAGATAAAAAATTTTATTGGAACAAAATATCATAAAACATGTAAAATAATCATATCATGTAAAATCAAGCAGAATGTGTGTGTATGAGCATTTAAGCCGGTTTTTAGCACAAAAATAATTCCCCTTTCATTTTTGGAGAAATCTATATGAGAAGCATAGCAGATAAAAAACTTGTCATTGCTACACATAACACCGGAAAATTGCATGAAATCACTACTTTAATTACGCCTTTCGGTTTAATAATACAATCGGCAAAAGAACTGGGCTTGCCAGAACCAAAAGAAACAGGAAAAACATTTGAAGAAAATGCTTATATTAAAGCTTTTTCAGCAGCAAAAAAGACAGGACTTCCTGCCCTCTCTGATGATTCAGGATTAGAGGTAGATGCATTGGAGGGTGCGCCAGGCGTTTATACCGCTGATTGGGCAATTCAAGCCGATGGTACACGTAATTTTCCAAAAGCTATGAAAAAAATAGAAAATGAACTCCAAAAAGTCGGAGCACGAGAAAAAAACCAACGGAAATGCCGTTTTATATCCGTCATTTGCATTGCATGGCCTGATGCTCATGCAGATTACTTCCGCGGATGCGTTGAAGGAACGTTCATTTGGCCTCCACGGGGAGACAAAGGCTTTGGTTTTGATCCTATTTTTTTACCCGATGGATATGAAAATACCTTTGGAGAAATGTCAACAGAGCAAAAACACAACTGGAAATGTAATGATATTCCCCCTCTTTCACATCGCGCACGTGCTTTCAAACTTTTGGCAGAAAACCTTTTAGCATTCTCATGAATGAACCTTTTGGCATTTACATTCATTGGCCCTTTTGTGCAGCTAAATGTCCTTATTGTGACTTTAATTCGCATGTTCGCATCCATGGTGTTGATCAACCACGTTTTGTCACCGCCTTTAAGCGCGAAATAGAAACGCAATACCACAAAATAGGCCCACGCCATATTACAAGTATTTTTATTGGTGGAGGAACCCCTTCTCTTATGGAGCCGCAAACTGTCGACGCCCTATTGCAAGCACTTGCAAAAAAATGGGTAGTCGATGATAAAGTTGAAATTACATTAGAAGCTAATCCATCCAGTGTGGAAGCAGAGCGCTTTCGTGGATACCGTACGGCAGGTGTTAATCGCTTATCTCTAGGAATACAAGCGCTCAATGATAAAGCATTGCGCAAACTTGGCCGACTCCATAATGTGGAACAAGCTCTTTGTGCCATTACTTTAGCGCGACAAATTTTTCCACGTTTATCCTTTGATCTCATTTATGCCCGCCCTGAACAAACTCTTGAAGAATGGAAATCTGAACTTGTACAAGCAATTGATTTAGCAGCAGACCATCTTTCTCTTTATCAATTGACAATCGAAGAAGGAACTGCCTTTAAACGGCTTCATGATGCAGGAAGACTTATCCTTCCCCCATCAGAGCTAGCAGCAGATCTGTACCATCTTACTCAAGAAATAACCGCACTGCATGGACTTCCTGCCTATGAAATCTCAAACCATGCAATGCCCGGTGCCGAATCAGCACACAATCTTCTTTATTGGCGTTATCACCAATATGCAGGCTTTGGTCCAGGAGCACATGGACGTTTCATTGAGCACGCACCGAATCATTCCTCTTTCTGTTCAAAAACATCATTATCACACCTTAAAAACCGTGAACGTTATGTCACAATAAATGAAAAACATCCCGAACAGTGGCTTAATTTGGTAGAAACAACAGGACATGGCTGTATTGAAACGGAACATTTAACCACTGAACAACAGGCAAATGAAATGCTCCTTATGGGATTACGCCTTTGCGAAGGCTTAGAACTTATACGCTATGAAACCTTAAGCCCTAAACGTATCCCAATGGAAAAACTGATCGATTTACAACACCAAGAATTGATAGAAATGGTGGATAACCAACGCTTAAAAGCAACAACCAAAGGACGTATTGTTCTTGATCACATCATCAGCCAACTCGCAAACTAAAGTTTTTATAACAACATACTTATTTTAATCATAATTATCATTTTTCATAGCAAAAGCGAGACTAAAATATTGTAAGATTCCCTTATTTTAAATCTGTTTATAGTCAATTAATTACAACCATTCGCTTACACCTTAAAAATAGGGAATGTGGATAAAAACTATAAAAAAGAGGCAATACCTTTTATGAACACTCTCAAATGAAAGCTATCGCAATATTTTGAGCTGGAAAGTGTATAGTGGTCTAGCTTTTTTCATAAGCGCAAAGATGATGCAATACTATAGACTTTATACACTTCACGGAAAATTACATATTCATAAGAACCATTGTAGCATGAATATGATAAAAACTGAGAGATATTTCTTTAAAACAAGCACATGAATATATAACACGATGATTTTTGTTCTTTATGAGATCGTGGCACTATTAAAGAACCAAAGACATAAGCATGAAACAATCTCTATTATTTACTCTAGATTCTTTTGAAAACTGTAAAATCGCATGAAAAAGGATAGTAAAAAGGTACATTTATTTTTACCTTTATGCTTTTATATCCTCCCTCAATGAGACTCTATGTCTGCTTGTGAAGAAGCAAAGCCGAGCACCAGCACATAACTTTACCAGCTCGTGGGTGTTGCGACGGCCCTTGGCACTTGAGACGGTTCATAAGAGACATTTGTATTCCTTTCTTCTATAGTTTTTACCCACACACTCATCCCCGCTTGTTATGTGCAAGCAAATGATTTCTCTTGATTTAAGATAAACAGGTTTGAAATGAAAGAATCCTCGAATATTAGGGCTCTTACCCAACATGCAAAACAATGAATTATTCTTATAAATCAATGTGATGTATCTTAAGAGATTACAAAAACAGATATACATGCAACATTTTACCTCACCCTGACATATAAAAACTGTTGTAACAAAGAAAATTGTGAACCAATATTTGAGACATGCCGTTGTGTGCTTGGTATTGATTTATAAGGTAACAGCAAAATCACGAATTTTATTAAACATACAATGCTATAAAATCACAAATATACTAAATATGAATCGGCATTGCTTCGTTGGCGAGCAAAATGGTATTCGTTGCATATCACCTTACTTGTATGTGTACATGCTTATGGCTATCTATACACGTCCTTTAAGGTTATTTTATAACTAATTGAAAATAATAATATAGGACAATCCTTGGCTAAAAAAGTCAATGTGATGCTACAGAAGAATTTCTATATATCTTTATCATCAAAAATATTAAAGCTGATTGGATAAGCTTACTTTCTATCTCATAATGATTTTTTCTACAATAAAGGTTCTTTGGAGTAACAAAGAGTATGGCAAAATATATGGATAAAATAAACTTGAAGCGTATTTCTATAGGCTTTATTTTAAAAGAAGTTCATTGAAACAAGGAAAGCATTTTATGAACATGCAGAAATCATATAAGACATGTGGTATGAATGAATGCATTTACGTTGTACGAACTTTTTACAATAGCAGCATGTTTTTGTGTGTCTTTATGGCTCCAATCTGTCATCACACAATGATGATATAATATTCATTGTTTTCCATATATGATTGCGTGTGACTTCCTTTCTACACTTTAAAGAACGAATATTTTCAATCCAATATGGTCTAAACAGTTCTGCTTCTTCAAACAGGTCTCTTTTGGCTTTTCAATTATGTAATTCACTTAACTAAAGACTCTACAGGCAAGAATCCCAACTTAAGAATATTCATCACTTACTCTAAGACTACTTAATATATTAAGTTTTACGAGTCTCGTATCACCACACCTTATCTTATGGCACAACAAGACAAAGGTATTTTTGAACCAACAATTATTTCTTTATGCAAAAAAATCAACAATAAAACGCTCATAAATAGCAGTGAGCGTTTCCACGGCTTCAAGAGATACACACTCATCTACCATATGCATCGTTTGCCCTGGTAAGCCAAACTCAACCACTGGGCAATAGTCCTTAATAAATCGCGCATCTGAAGTACCACCAGAAGTAGAACATTCTGGTATACTCCCTGTTACACATTTAATCGCATTGGATACAGTTTGAATGAGTTTATCATTTTTAGTCAAAAAAACATCCCCTAAACTTGGAATCCATTCAAGCTGATAAGAGGGATATTGATCACTATTGTTTTTTGCTTGCACCAAAGCAAGGCGCTTTTCAATTTCCTCCATCAGTGTTTCTTTTGTCCAAAGATCATTGTAGCGTATATTAAAACGAACCGTTGTCTGCGCTGGAATAACATTGACTGCTAAGTTACCGGTATCGATGGTTGTTAGTTCTAAATTACTCGGTTGAAAATTCTCTGTCCCTTTATCTAAAGCTGTTTGTGTCAATACTTGAATCAGCTTACTTGCCAAAGGCAAGGGATTGGCAGCCCGTTCTGGAAAAGCAACATGGCCTTGGCGACCTTTCACGATAATGATACCAGAAATCGATCCGCGACGACCAATTTTGATAATATCACCAACAGTCTTTACACTTGTTGGTTCTCCCACAAGAGCCGCAGTCCATTTTTCGCCTTTTTTTTCTGCCCATTTGAGAAGTTTTACCGTACCATTAACGGCAGGTCCTTCTTCATCACCTGTAATTAAAAGGCTTACCCTTCCTTTAATGGACTGTTTCTCAAGAACTCGCGCTAGAGCCGCAATAAAACAAGCGATACCACCCTTCATATCAACAGCACCCCGCCCATATAATTTCCCCTGATCTATAACAGCTTCAAAAGGTGGATAAGTCCAATCTTCCAATGCGCCTGGCGGTACGACATCCGTATGACCCGCAAACATAAGATGGGGTCCTTCACTTCCCATTTTTGCATAAAGATTTTCAACATTATCTGTATTTTTATCCGTAAAAATAGGGCGATCGACGTGAAATCCCATTTTTTTCAAAAATTGTTCCAAAGTTGATAAAGCCCCTGCTTCATGAGGTGTAACAGAAGGACAACGAATAAGTGCCTGTAATAGCTGAAGTGGATCTGTAAGAACAGACATAAGGTCCCTTCCCATTTTTTTATAAGTCATCGGAACTTAGAGTTATTACGCTGAATTACAAAAAAGATAAAGCAAAAACATTGAAGACACTCAGCAAACCAAGCAGGGGAGAACAATCGTGCTGAGAGCTTCAATGGCTTCCTCATTATGATGCATGAGCAAGCACACACTCAACAAAACACTCAACAAAAAGTTCCGTTAAATATTGCCTTCATTTGAAAGTTTTTTACGCCTCTAATTTATATGAATCAAAATTAATTGCATGCAGTCTAGGAGCATTTTCTTTCAACCAAGCTCGATATGTTTTACTATCAGGACATAGCTCTTCACAAAGAGCCCAAAATCTTGGTCCGTGATTCATTTCAACAAGATGAGCAACTTCATGGGCAACAACATACTCAACAACTTCTTTTGGTGCCATAATAAGGCGCCAAGAAAAAGAAAGACGCTTATCGATTGAACAAGAGCCCCAACGACTTCTCGTATCTTTATAACAAATGGATTTGACTTTACGTTCTACCTGATGAGCATAAAGTGCCACCAAAGGCGTTATAATAAGCGCCGCTTGTTTTTTTAAAACGTCAGCAATGCGTCTTGGAAGATATTCTAATTGACCATAAACAATAATTTCAGGCCCTTGCTCCGCATCTGCTGTAACAATTTCTGTTACTCCACGTCCCTTTCTATGCTTTATGGTATGAGAAACGCCCAATAAAGGTATTGTCTCCCCCTCTTTGAGATAAGCATTTTCAGGAGAGACTTGTACACGAGCAAGACGTGCCTCAATCCAAGACCGATGTTTTTCAATAAAATTTTCAACCGCATAGAGATTTATCGCTGGTGGTGTTGTTACACAAATCTCCTGATTTCTGGCATCGATACGTAAGGTAAGACGGCGCGCATACTTATTTTCCCGCACCCGTACAGGTACAGAGCGATCAGAAAAAATAAAATGCTGTTTAGAAATGCTCATATATTTTTATCTTCATCATTAATAAATAAATATACCCCTTATTTTGCATTAATCTGATTAATAAAAGATCTCAATACTGTTTCAAGGCAATCTAAATCTTGTGGACGAGAAAAGCGATGATCTGCATCACGAACAAGTGTCAATGTTACATCATGGAGAGGTAAATGATCAAGTAAAGTCAATGTATGATGATAGGGAATATCTTCATCTTCCATCCCTTGTAGAATATGGACAGGACACCCAACATCAATGCATCCTTTCATAACACAATTTTCGCGTCCATCTTCAATCAATGTTTTTGTAAAGGGCATTGGCTCTATATCATCAACTGCAGGTCGTTCAATATAGCCTTTTTCTTCCAAAACCTTCCATTCTTCTGGGCCTAATTTTGGTTCCACCAATGTTTGTGTAAAATCAGGCGCTGGAGCAATCAATATCATGCCAGCAAGCTTCTTATTTTTCTGTGCTAGCATCATAGCAAGCCTTAGCGCAATCCACCCACCCATAGAGGAACCAATCAAAATTTGTGGACCCTCACAATAGGTTTCAAAAATCGCTAAACTTTCCTTAACCCAACGCGAAATTGTTCCTTGAAAAAAATCACCTTCAGATTCTCCATGTCCAGAATAATCAAAACGTAAACAAGACAAATCATTCTTCTGAGCAAACTGATCAACTAACGTTGCCTTACTTCCCAACATATCGGATTGATAGCCAGGAAGCCAAACCAAACCTGGAGATTGGCGCCCCTTGCGATAGCGTACCGCAAGTGCGGTGTTCTCAAACGAAAAAAACTGACAAGGAATATTTTGATCCATGATTCTTTATCCTCCATAAAACAATTTCTTTAAATTAAGAGAAAACTTTTATAATCTAAATCATTCCAAAAAGTAATAAATCAAATAATGAAAAAGATACGAATTATTGTTGTTTTTAGGTGCATAATTGTATATTAAATTAACTGTAGTTGAATCAAAATTTAAGGAGCATAAACCATTCGTAAACCGTTTAAAATGACACCTACCCAAAAAGACGGACCACGTTCAAATCAGGATATTCGGGTACCTCATGTTCAGCTTATCAATGATGAGGGACAACATCAGGGAGTTGTTGCGATACAAGAAGCTCTTGCTATGGCTGCAGATGCGGGACTTGATTTGGTTGAAATTGTACCAAATGCGGAGCCACCTGTATGTAAAATCATCGATTTGGGAAAATTAAAATATCAAACCCAAAAAAAAGCTGCTGAAACACGTAAAAAGCAAAAAGTCATCGAAATCAAAGAGATTAAGATGCGCCCAAATGTTGATGTCCATGATTATGGAGTCAAACTCAAGGCTGTTCATCGCTTTATTGATCATGGTGATAAAGTAAAGATTACTTTGCGTTTTCGTGGTCGTGAGATGGCTCACCAAGATCTTGGATTAAAGCTTCTTCAGCGTGTGAAAGAAGATACAAGTGAAATTGCCAAAATCGAATTGGAGCCAAAGCTTGAAGGCAGGCAAATGATGATGGTGATAGCACCTAAATAGTTTTGCATTGGAATAATATTCCCATGCAACTCATCAAAATGATGTGTATAGTGTTATTTAGAAGCACCACATAGAGTTTTTGTGGTGCTTTTAAGGTTTTATAAATGTGTATAAATCCTTTTAACAGTTTAACAGTGCTTGATTGATTTATAAAAAGAATTCGTTATTTTGCATATTAAATGAAAAAGCTTAAACATCGTAAGGTCTTATTATTTCAAGTTCTTTCTATATGAATCCGACAAAATAATTCTGCTTGCACATCACAAACAGAGATAATGCATACATAAAATTATTAAAAAAAGCAGAAATGCCTTTTGTGAACCATTTGAAGTGCCAAAGGCTATTACAATATGGAAATTAGTAAATAATAATGATGAGACTCGCCCGTACTTTTTATTTAACTAAAGATAGTAATAAACAACAAATTTTCGTTATACTTTTCACAGAAACCTTGCACTATATTCTTCACTCTCACCGTCGTGAAATTGATGGATGAACCTTGAAAGAAAAGGCTATTTTTGTACAAAAGATTTATGGATTTTTTTAATCTAAGAGTGCTTCAATCTTGCATAAAACAACAAGAAAATATAGAAGCACTTTATGGACAAAAAACAAATTTCCTCTTTTGATAAACATCTTATTATCCGTCTTTTGCGAGAAAATTTTCACAAACATGCGCGTTGGTACAGTGCAGCTATTTTCTCAATGATCATCATTTCTGGTACAACTGCAACTAGTGCATGGATGATGCGTGATGTTGTTAATCAGATTATTGATGCGCAAAATTTTCCTATGATCGTTTTGATTTCTAGCATCATTGCTTTTATCTTTATTCTCAAAGGAGTTGCAACTTTTTCCCAAACTTATTTTCTAAACAAAGCAGGCAATAGTATCATTGCTGAACAACAACGCAAAATTTTTGCCCGACTTATGGAACAAGGAGTTTCTTTTTATCATAATAACACTTCATCTGATCTTCTTGTTCGCGTAACCCACAATGCTACAGCTGTACGTAATATCATTGATACTATTATCACAACTTTTGTACGTGATTTGCTTTCCGTTAGTGGTTTGTTGCTTGTCATGTTTATTCAAAACTTTATATTAGTTGCCATTACTTTAATCGTAGGACCACTAGCTTTTTTAGGCGTTCGAATGGCTTTAAAACGCGTTCGCCGCCTTATGGAAAAAGAGCTCCTTTCACTTGGTGAAATTATAAAAATCGTACAGGAAACTGCTGTTGGTATTCGAGTCATTAAGGCTTTTTCACTAGAAGAAGTCATGAAGAAAAGAATGGACAAAGCCATTTGTGATGTTGAAAAACAAACAAATAATATTGCAACACTCGAAGCTATTACCAATCCGATTATGGAAACGCTCACAGGTGTTGCCATTGCTGGTATTATCTGTTTTTCCGGTTACCTTGCAACCCAACGCGCAGGTGTTCAAGGTGAATTTATGTCCTTTATTGTTGCTTTACTTTTAGCTTATGAACCCGCAAAAAGACTAGCAAATGTACGTGTTAAAATTGAATCTGGATTGGTCAATATCCGTACGATGTTTGAAATACTCGACCATCCTCTTACAGTTATAGAACATAAAGAAGCTAAAGATCTGAATAAAACGCAAGGAGCTATTCGCTTCGAACACGTTTCTTTTGCATACACTGAGAACAAAATGGTATTGAAAGACATAAACCTAGAAATAGAAGCTGGAAAAATGACAGCATTGGTGGGACCATCAGGTTCGGGAAAGTCTACCTTTATTAACCTTATTATGCGACTCTATGATCCCACAAAAGGACGCATATTAATTAATGATCAAGACATCCGCTACACAACATTTCGCTCTCTGAGAAACCTGATGGCCTATGTAGGACAGGATACTTTTCTCTTTCAAGGAACTGTTAAATATAATATCGGACTTGGAAAAGAAGGGGCTAGTGATGACGAAATTATCGAAGCAGCAAAAGCAGCAAATGCTCATGACTTTATTATGCGTTTGCCAAATGGTTATGATACACAGATAGGTGATAATGGCTGTAATCTTTCAGGGGGGCAAAAACAACGACTTTCTATCGCTAGAGCAATGATTCACGATAGTGAAATTCTGATTCTTGATGAAGCAACGAGTGCGCTCGATTCACACACCGAAGCGCAAATTAATGAAGCTATTCATCACCTTACCAAAGGACGCACAACGATTATCATTGCTCATCGCCTTTCAACAATTGCCCGTGCTCATAAAATTGTGGTCATACAAAATGGACAACTAATTGAACAAGGTACTCAAAAAGAATTGCTCGCAAAAGAACATGGGTTTTATAAAAAACTTCATAATATCCAGTTCAAAAAACATACCCCCTAATTTCTAGATCCTTAAATAAGATTTGAAATAAAAAATGGATAGAAGGTAATGCTTCATTTATAAAAAAAGACTTGTTATCAAGAAAAAGCATTACTTCAATCAAGAATTGGCAAAGAATTTATGGTTTATTGAAAATAAACTTCTTGGATTTAAATGAAACCTTTACTCGCTATTTTGTTGAATGCAATTGACTTTAACCACGAAACTTCAAAAACCCCTTCCCTTCCTCAAATAAGTGTTGAAACATTCATAAGTGTTGTGAATCCCTGAAAAAGAGAGCATCAAGGTTTGAAAAAATTGTTACGGAGGAGGAATCTGGATTAATACAACCTTTATCCGTGTTTATCCCTGCACTGATAATTTTTTTCTCTACACATTTTAAAGGACAAAGATTCTACCCAATCTGATCTGTAACAATCTAGATTTTTATTGAGTTCATTCCGCTTGATAACAACTTATGTGATTCACTTATACAAGGCTTACCCTAAAATATTTACCACGTGTTTTCAGAATACTGTGTCAAAATTACATATCTTATATCACCTCACCTCAAATGTCGGTCTTTTATAGTACAATAGAATAAGCTAACAATTATAAATTGTGCTGCAAATTATAGATACACTCCGTGTAAGAAAAACATTGAAAAATAAGAGAGGATTTTATAAAACTTTTTTTACTGTTGTAGCTTGCTTTAAAGCAAGCTTTGCTGTTTTTTCTACATCTAGAAACTAAAATGATATTCCTCTAATACCTTAACTGCTTGAAGAGTTTACAAATGCACAACGTTAATGCTTATATAAGGCTATGATTCAATATGCAAAAAAACAGATGAAAAGCAAAATGACATTCCTCTTTCTTTTAATCGCTAAAATAGAAAAATACGACATATAACTCTGATAAATATTTTTACAAAAATACCTGTCAACATACATCTTAACACTTATTTATAATCATAATTTATTATTTTACATCTCAAATAAAAAATACGATGTAATTTGCTTATTGCAAATCTTCTTTATATTGAGGATGAATCAATCCAAAGCACTTGTTGTGCGCCATAAGAGACATTAGCGTGTTTATAAAAACTCTTAAGATCAGCAATAAAAATACCTCTATGCTTTCAAGTGCAAAGGTTATCGTCAACATGACAAGCTAAAAAATAGATAATAATGCCGGCTTATATCTTTAATAAATACTTATACCTTTATTAATAACGGTAGTATGGATTTTATACCATTCATAAGAGGTATTTTATACCATTTCACAAGCAATCTTATGAAATAGGCTCAAGTGCACACTGAGAAATTTTTCTTTAAAACAAGCACGTGAACTTGCAACACAATAATGTTATATTTTGGAGTATTCTGTTTGGAGGGCTATTTGTTATAAGAAAAGTGATCTCATTCAAAAATACAATAAACAAAAATCTAAAATAATAGGTAATTTTTATTATTAAAAAGTATTGCTTTAAATGCGTTTGACAATAAAATCAATATCTTATGAATTCTCCGCTTGCCTCACGCTTTTATTTATCACGTTCTTTAATGGAATCATGTCCTTCACGTAAAAACAGAATGCCATTGTGTTGCAAATTCACCTGCTTGTTTTAAAGAAACCTCTCTCAAAGTCTTTCCCAAACCCATTTCGCGATAACATCCGTGAATTGTATAATGATAAATCCATTAAGCTCCCCATCTTTACACTTATGGAGTAACAAGCCGGCACCATTTACACTATTTTCCAGCCCCTAATGTTGCGACAGCTCTTAGCTCTCGAGATGATTCATAAGAGGCATTTTTAGTCATTTCTTAATAGTTTTATCCACACAGGATTCCCAGCTTGTAGCATGCAAGCCGAATGATTTTGATTGATTCAACGCGAGAGAAATTCGTATGATATGCATAGTTCTAATTCAAGTTGAATAACGATAAATTATCTTTATAAATCAATATATTGCACACACTACATTCTTTAGGCAACAGCACCACATGGGCTTGAAAATAAGATAAGGTATTTCTCTGAAATAAATATATAGCAGCAAAATAACATACTATCTTTCGTGAAGATTTTGTCCCTTTAGAGAATAAATCGAATATTTCAGATAGTTCTCTTCACGCCTCAACAAAAAGCTTCTTCTTTTATAGTATTTCTAGTCTATGTCTTCTTCCTCAGATCTAGAAATGAGAGACAAAAAACGAAGAAATTGTTTTTTTAAATTCAATCTTTAATAATCTCTTTCATAAAAGAGACCTATACTAGAATTTTGTTCATTTCCTATGGCACCTTTAGCTTTGAGATGACGCGAAATATCTAAATTAATTGTCCCTTTCGTTGTTCCATCAGACCCTGCTTCAAAGCCCAAATAAATATTATTGTGTATGTAGCGTCCAATACGTAAGCCTGTATTACCCTTCTCATTAACGATAACATCAAGATCATCAAGTCCAATTTTAGTTCGTAAAGTATTCAACAAAGATGTATTAGAACCACCTGCAAGATCAGCCGCTGCCGCTGCAAGTTGAGCAATCTGAAATGGTGATAATTCATTAAGAGAGCGATTAAAAATCAAACGCGCCAAAATCTCATCCTGAGGCAAATTTGGTTGTGATGAAAAATTAATATCAAGATTATCAACCGTCCCACTTACAGTTACAGTGACGCGAATATCACCACTGTTATTGTTGGTTACAAAATAAACCGTAGGATTAAGATTACCACTAAAACTCGCTTGTCCTTGATCGAAATTAAGACGTTGCGACAGGATATCAAAACGTCCACGAATCATTCTAAATTCACCAACTGGATGCACATCATTCAATGGACCTGCTAGATTAATGCGTCCTCCCAGTTCAGCATCTAAGCCTTTTCCGCGTACAAAAAATTGATTGCGTGCAGTAATACGCATATTTGATAGCACGACAGATGAAGATTCTTGTGTAACTATACGGCTTTTGCTTTTGTTCGTGTTCTTAACATCAGCACGTTCAAGTGTTGTTTGAATCGATTTAGTTAAATTCTTATTTCTAACATCAAGAAACTTGGCACTTTTAAAATGATCAGGAACAAAAACTTCAGCTTTTTCAACGATGATATCACCACCAAGAACAAGATCATTTAAAAAATGACCTGTCATTGTCATCTCACCTGATAATGTTGCCAGAATCATAGAACCATCATTATAATTGGCATTATCAAGATGAAATATCAAATCTGTCTCTAGACCATTAGAAATACGACCTGAAGCAGAAATTCCTCCCCCCTCAAACGAAGAAGCTGAAGCTTTTTCTATAAGGATATGATCACCTTTCAATTTGCCTTCAATTGTTATATTATTCAATCCTACATTTGTTTGTGAATCAAAAAAGCTACCGTCGCCTATAGAAATATTTCCTATCAATTGTGGCTTTGATAATGCCCCATTAAGAGCTGTATCAATTCTTGCTGTACCCGTTATATGTGCACCACGCTTGGCTAATAAGAGATTAACAAAATCAAGAGGCATTATCCCTTTAACGTTTAATTTTGCCTCTGAACCATTAAGAGATACAGGCCCATGGATGGAAAGATCTAATCCTTTATCTCCAGTAGCTATCATATTTTCAATATGAAATGTCGATTTTTTATAAGAACCACGAGCATTTATATTGATTGACATCGGTCCTTTAGGCGTCATAGCGGTTAAATTTTGACTAGAAAGCTCAAAATGAGCAGATGGATCCTTCATTGTTCCACCAATATCAACTTTACCTATCACTGTCCCATCAAGCGCTTGTCCTGCAATAAAACCATTCGCCAAACGCGCAGATAAATTTTGCAAATTAATATGAAAATCAAGCGCATTTTTCTCTAGAGATATATGCCCCTGAGCTTGTGCTTGTACTCCTTCTCCTGTTAAATTTGCATTCAAAGTAAGATTTTGATCTACAGTGTTTCCCGTAGCAGAAAGAGAAAAAGGCATAATTTTTTTATCTTGAAAAGCAACGGTTGTCAGTCCCTCACCTTTTATATCGTAATTTATATCAGGTTTTTTTAAATGACCACGAATCATAACCTGCCCTGTTACACTCCCTGCTGCTCCAAGATCGGATTTCCACAAATTGACTAAAGTAGCAGGAAGGGCATTCATTGTAAGTTGTAAATTCAGGGTATCTTGAATATTCCCTGCTAAGATGATGTTGCCCCCATTTATTGCAATTCCTAATTCATTGATTGTCATTCCATCTTTATCAAAAGCAATTATGGATGGCTTCAGCAATGTTGCATGAAAAGTATGTTGTTTTAAGTCCACAGTTTCAATTTGCACTTCTCGTTTTATACTTTCTGGAAGTTCCTCAACCATTAAACGACCAGAAAGCCGTGCATTGAGAGTATCATGCAACATCGCCTGAACAGTAAAAACCGTTTGTCCATTATTCCTATCAGCGTGAGCATTTAAACGATTGACCATTACCAAAGGTGTTTGAATATGTTCTGCATTGAGAACTCCTTCAAACTGAGTCATGCCAAAAGGATCGAATATATCAGCATCTATTGCCAATTTTTTTATTTTATTCTTGGAAAAATTCAAATGGTTAACATGCGCCTTCACATTGGTTTTTTGTCTGCCATTTTGTTCATCAAAAATAAAATCTCCTTTTACTTTTCCACTACCATCCTGCAAAAATAACGCTGAAAGTACGGAAATATCATCGGCATCAATATGCAGCGCTCCTTTCAAAAAACCTCCAAGTTGTTGAGAAAGACCACCGGTTATTTTTGCATTTCCCCCTCTAATATCGATATTTTCAAGTTTTCGAATTTTATGAGAATCTTCAAAAGAGGCCGATAAATGCAAAGGTTTCTTAGCAAAAGTTCCTTCACCTTTTACAACTCCTGTTAAAGAAGTAATCGGTGCTGTATTATCCATAAGTGCCTCTATGTTAAACGTTGTGTTTTGAAGTTTCTTCCCCACAAAGAGTGCTTCAGCCACATGAGCACGTGTATTTAGTTTTATATGGCTATTGCTCCCTCTCGCCGTACTTTGAATTGTAAGTGCACCACTTATCTTTGGGTCTAATTTGGACAAATCAGATATTTGAGCAGATAAGTCCATTTTAGCGCTTTCATCTGAAAAATAACCATTAGCCTTTATGTTTGTATATTGATTTTTCAAATTCCAATGACGTAAAATGAAGCCCTTTGTATTTCGAGCAACTCCACCTGAAAGACTAGTATTTCCTTTGAATAAACGATCAAAAGACTGCATGCCTATTTTCATATCGTCAGCCATTCCTGATAATTGGAGATCAAAAATGCCACTCAATAAACTGATCGTTCCTTTGGCTTTAATATCTGCATTACCAGAAAGTGATTGTTTACTGAACACTTCCAAAGGAGTTAATGTTTGAGCTTTTAAACCGAGATCGCCTTTAAAAACAAAATTCTCCATTGTCCCTTTTAACCAAGAAGAAAAACCCTGAGCCGTAACACTCAGATCATGAATCAAAATTGGTTTATTCGAAACAATATCCGTATCTAAATGCACATGAACCGCTTGGCTTAAATTTTCTACTAACGCTCCCTTAATCTTTTTAACCCCTTGAAGCGTCCCTTTAACCTGAACACCAACATGACGAGAAGCTACATTATCAAGATTTTCGCTTACTCCTCCCATATCAAAAATTGCATCGCGAATATAAATATTTTTATTGCTTAAATGACTTACAACCAACCGCCCATTCCAAGATTGTTGCCCTTCGCGACCATAGTCAATGTTCAAAGCAAGAGTATTCGCAGGTTTTGGCACTTCTGATACAGATAAATGAACAGACTCCTTTTCGTTATCAAGAGCCATTTTTCCATCAACAAAAAGCCGTCGCAAGAATCCATCGGCGGTTATTTCAGCATTGGCTATAACATTCATTGCTTTGTTCTGAATAACCATCTGATCAAGGTGTGTCAAACCTTCTTTTGTTCTTCTTGCCTTTGCTTTTAATGTTATATTAGATTCAAAGAGACTACGATATTGAGAAGGTATTAAAGGGCTCAGTGTTCCCTCTAGTTTCGTAGAAAAACTCTGTCCTTCTGGAACGCTTGCAAGAATAACATTACCATCTACAATAGAATGATGATCAGACTCTAAAGAAAGTTTGATAACCAAATCATCAAAAGTACCATCACCTTTCATGACGAGATTTAATGCCGGACGTTGTTCAATGTTAAAAATATTCGCCAAAATACCATTTTGTGGTTCGTTAGCAGAAATATCAATTTGAGCTGTACGATTACTATCAGATATCTTGGTGAGAACAGAAAAAGAACCCGGTGCATCTAAACGATGAGCTGCTATATCGACATCAAAATTACCACTAGCCAAGGTGAAATTGCCTTTTAAGGATATATCAGCAGAAAAACCAAAAAGATTCTGTTCAAATGTCACATGTTGGGCTGTAAGTGTATTGATAGAAAGAGCAAGCGGCAATTTTGGTAAAGAGAACTTACCTGTCTCAAGGGAAGAAACAAAAGAAGAATTGCCTTGCGGTTTGCGTAAAAATGTAACCTGTTCTGCCGAAAGCTGGTTAATATCCATCCGCCCTCTCAGCAACGCTAGACGATTCCAATCCATTTTAGCATTGGTAATTTTAAGCCAAACCCCTTTTTTATCACTGACAGTAATAGTATCAATTGATGTTTGAGAAGACAGTGTCCCTTGCATATTGTGTAAACGAACTTGACGATTAGGCGCTGAAAGCTTTCGTTCAATTAAAGAAACAAACCATGAGCGATCATCTGTTTTCATTTCGCTAGAGGGAAGAATGTCTCCTCTTTGCGCAAAAACAAAACAACCCACCCCAAAAAACAAAAATACAAAGAAGAAAGCTGATAAACGTGCACCTTTTTTCATTAAAATGCTTGCCCTATACCCACGTAAAAACCAATGCGAGGGTCACCCTTCTCTCTCTTTAAAGGAAAGGCTAAATCAACGCGTAAAGGACCAAGACCCGTCATATAACGACCTCCTATACCGGCTCCCCATTTAATTTTTTGAGAAAAATCAAAATTCGCCTTTTCCCCTACTAAACCTCCATCAAGAAAACTGACAAACCCTATTTTATCATTTAAAGAAACACGCAATTCTGCTGACCCCTCAATAAGCGCCCGTCCACCAACAACCCCATCATTTTCTGTTTTGATACCAATATTACGGTAAGCATAACCACGAACAGAGCCCCCACCACCAGCAAAAAAAAGCGTATTTGCGGGTACTTGTGCTGTATCATTCCCAAGAATTGTACCAAGCTTTGCCCGCGCAGCAACAACAAAACGATCCCCTTCATCCAACGCCCAATAAGAGCGACCTTCTGCTGTTACTTTTGCAACAAAGTTGCTAAAACGCATCTCATAAAAAGGCTCAATGAAAACTTCACCATATAAACCTTTTGTTGCATTAAACTTATTATTACGACTATCGTAAATCAAGCCGCTAGGGAAACCGATTGTTGTAAAATTACGGCTCCCAAAATAGACATCACGTGAATAACCATTTGAAACTTCTACAGCAGCCTGTCCCGATAGATTACCATTAAAAATATGCGTAATACCTAATTTTCCTTTGATGGCTTTTGTCGTATAATTTTCTAAAACATCTTGTTGTATTTTTAATTCTGACCTGAAATCTGTATCTGGCGTGAGTACACCGGGCTTTACAAATGTGCCTCCGAAAAGATAATCAAAATTTTTAAAATTATATGATTGCTTTTTATTGCTACCAACACCAGTTATTTTTGTTTCAATTTTAAGAGTCTCTGCATGACCAAAAAGATTGTTATGCATCCAATAAGTCTCAAAACCGGCACCGTCTAAAGTTGAATAGCTACCGCCTACACCAAAACGACGCGGTTTATGTTCTTGTACAACAAGTGCAAGCGGTAAACGTCCATCTAGATTAATAGTATCAGCCTCACGTATATTGATAGCACGAAAAACACCAAGGCGCGCAAGACGTTCATTTCCCTTAGCTAACGCATCGGAATCGTATATCTGCCCTGGTTTCAATCCGGTCATCCACGCGATATAAGCTGAATCTACACGTGGTTTCTTACTTATATTACGCACACTTAAAGGACCATAATAAGCCTTTTGTCCAGGAGCAACAACAATCCGTCCTTCAACACGCAACGCAGCATGGTCAGCCACGACCTCACTCTTCATAATTTTAGCTTTAGCATAACCTTGTTGCCGCCATCCTTCTATCGCCCATTTTTCTGCTTTCAAAATAGTTTCAGATTTAGCAATAGCCCCAACTTTATAGCCCAATTCTTCAATTGTGGGCATTTTATGCGCTTTACGTTTTTCAAACGGAGCTACTTTATCAATATTTGCAATACTAAAAACATATTGTGGACCAGCATTAATTGTAATAACAATATTGGACCGTGCTGGAAGTTGAGTTACCGGACTTAAATCAGCGACTTCTAAGCCATTAATTTTAATACTAATAATACCACCATAGCGTCCATCAGCATAAAGAGCAGAAAGAATTGCTCGATAATCTGAACGCGCCTTGGCGAGCAAACCAGAAGAACTGGCGGATGCTTTCTCTTTATCAGCAACAAGAGAAGAAACAGATTTAACTATTTTTATACCTTCTAATGGTGCGCCTGGCGGTGCAACAACATCAACTTTATAAAATTTCTCTGTACTTTTAGCATAATGTGAAGAAGAATTTGTTTTCTTTTGACCAAAAAGAGGGATGCCGAAAAAATCAAATGCAGCAAGTGGCTGTGGAAAAGAAAAAGTAAAACACAAGCCTATAAATACACAGCGCAGAGTCCCTGATTTTAACAAAATTCTTGTCTGGTATACCATAAAATCAGATACCTTATAATACACTTTGCATCTACTACGCTTTAAATAATATAAAAATAAGAAAGGTAAATATAATTACTTTGCACATTTTACACGTTTTATCACATCAAATAACACTCTGCGATACATAACGTTATCCTCCCCTTATATTTTCATAAAATTCTGCACTGTTGTATAACACGAACAGCCTCATTCTTTTTTTTCTTAACATATTTATTTAGCTTATTATAAATGTTTTATTGCGTCCCATATCATCATGGTTAAATTTGTACAAATGACTTTCCATGGGAATGCTAAAAAACTGCCCACGTATATAGTTCTCTCTATAAAAAAAGCTATAGAGATGCTTCTTGATTTTTATAAATAGATATGATTGTCTCTACCAAGTCTAAAGGGGGGAAATAAATAAATGATCGCACGTATTACAACTGTTGCTTTTCGCGGTCTAGAAGCAGTCCCTGTCGATGTACAGGTTATGATTTCGTCTGGTAAAATAGGAATGGCTATTGTTGGATTAGCTGATAAGGCAGTTGCAGAAAGCCGTGAACGTGTACAAGCAGCCCTCCACGCTTGTGGACTTTCTATGCCTACTAAACGAATTACGATTAATCTTGCACCAGCTGATTTACCTAAAGAGGGATCACATTATGATTTGCCAATTGCCGTAGGCTTAATGCTTGCTATGGAAATCCTCCCTCCTGAAGTAGCAGAAGACTATGTCATTTTAGGAGAATTATCATTAGATGGTTCACTTACCGCTGTTCATGGTGTGTTACCAGCCGCCATGACAGCTTTATCACTCGATAAAGGACTGATTTGTCCTTTTCAATGTGGACCTGAGGCAGCATGGGCAAATGCAGAAATAAATATTCTTGCCCCAGAGACTCTGCTCACTATAGTCAACCATTTTAAAGGAACCCAAATTCAAAAACGTCCACAACCGCGCCAATATACTATCGAAACTGAGCTTCCAGATCTTTGCGAAATCAAAGGACAAAAAACAGCCAAACGTGCCTTAGAAGTTTGTGCTGCTGGACGCCATAACCTTTTGTTTGTAGGTCCCCCTGGTGCTGGAAAATCTATGCTAGCGCAACGCTTACCTTCCATTTTGCCACCTCTTGATAGCCGTGAGCTTTTAGATGTCTCTCTGATTGCTTCTATTACAGGAGAAACGGTTCATAATACCATTTCACTTCATTGCCCCTTTCGTTCCCCACATCATTCTGCGTCCATGGCCGCAATGATTGGTGGAGGGCTTAAAGGACGACCGGGAGAGGTCTCCCTTGCTCATAATGGTGTGTTATTCCTTGATGAATTGCCTGAATTTTCTCCACAGGTTCTTGATTCTCTTCGTCAACCTTTAGAAAGTGGGGAGTCAGTTATCGCCCGCGCTAATCACCATATTAGCTATCCTGCTCGATTCCAACTTATTGCCGCAATGAATCCTTGCCGTTGTGGTATGGCAGGCGAAAAAGACCATGTTTGCCCTAAAGGGATACGCTGTCAAATCGATTATCAGTCCCGTATTTCTGGTCCTCTGCTTGACCGAATTGATTTACGGATTGATGTCCCTGCTTTGACGGCTATGGACCTTATGCAACCAGAACAATCAGAAAAAAGCTGCGACGTTGCCAAACGCGTCGCACGGTGCCGTACCATTCAAGCTAAACGTTTTTCAACAATGGGGTTTGATCATATTCGTACCAATGGCGATTGCCCTGCCAAAATTATAGAACAGATTGCCATTCCTGATAAAAGTGCGACCATACTCTTACGAGATGTGAGTGAAAAAATGCACCTCTCTGCACGCGCTTATCATCGCATTCTCAAAGTTGCACGCACAATTGCTGATCTTGACGGATCAGATACTCTTTCACGCTATCATCTCGCAGAAGCTATTTCCTATCGACTAGGCGCAGAAAGATTAACAGCCCTTAACTAAAAAACTACTCATCAATAAAAACTTATTGGAAAATAACGCAAATAAAGTTCTGTAAGTTTACCATCCTCTTCTAAAGATTTCAGCGCATAATTGAGTATATCAACCAATTTTTCATTCTTTTTTGCAACAGCAAGCTGCATTCCTTGCCCCAATAACTGTGGCGCCATATATGCCCCCCCAACAAAATGACAGCAATTCGCGGTTTTTGAATCGTTTAGCCATAAAGATAAAGCAAATCCATCATCAAAAATAAGATCAATTTTACGCTCCTGTAACGCTTTATAGAGCTCCGCCCTGCCTCTAAATTCTTGTCCTTTGGCTTCAGGAAAATAGTGATGAAAGAGCTTTTCGTGAACACTTTTAGATAAAACACCACTGGTTAAATGTACCAATTGATCACTTATTGGCTCATCGAGATTTAAACGTCGAGTAGCAACAAATCGCGCTGGAAAACGCAAATATGGCTTTGTAAAAACAAGATCTTGCTGGGTTTTATTTGTTTCTTTTAAACCTGCAATAATAACTTCTGCACCACCATTGTTAACATGTTCTACAAGCTCTTTCCAAGGAACAACTTCTACTTCACAAAACTTCTCTAATTCTAATTTTGAGCAAATAGCACGCAATAAATCGATATTATAACCTGCAAGATGCCCCGTTTGATCAAGAAAATTAAAAGGAGGAAAATCAAAAGTTGTTACAAAACGCAAACGAAAGATATCCGTTGTATCAGGTTGTACCAAATGTTCATGCGAATCAAAAAAAGAAGGCAGCCTTTCAGCTTCTGCGTAAGAGGAAAATAGAACCCCCCCTGCTACAAATAAAATACGAATAAAAATATTGTATGGATTATTGAATAAAAGATACCGTAGACGCAATTGAAGATGTTTTACATATATAGATTTTTTTATTTTCAAAATCTCTCCCCCATTTTCAAAACTAAGATGCAACTCTCCTTAATTATTATCTAACGCACTTCACCAAAATATCTGGCGTTTAATAAATAAAATTCTTGCTATTTTTTAAAACTGTTAAAAAATTTAACAGTTTTCATATATTTTTTTTGAAACCATTGAAAATACTTCTTAAAAAATTGCGTGAATAAGCCGCACAATAGCGTTTTATTTTGAATAAGAAATGTAACCTCCATGGACAGGAATAATACAAACAAATATACACAATATTCTCACCTCAATTTAACATACAAAAAGTTAAAAAACTTAGAGAACGCGTAATATTAACTTCATTAAGATTGAAGATTGATTTATAGGTAAGAAAGTAAAAGTCTCGTTAGTGTAACATAAAGATGCACAACTAATTTTGAAATATTATGCATATGCAAAAATAAACAATAATACTACTCTTTACATAATTTTAAAATTTACGTTTAAAGTTTACGTAAAGCATAATTGGCCTCGTCCTCAAATTTTAAAGGAAAAGGATTCGTACCAACGTTGTTCTGTAAACAGTCAGCTTCTCTCGATAAATTACGCTTTTAATTTCTTTAGTCTTCTCATTGTGATTCACTTAACTAAAGGCGTTTAAGCCCTGCCCTGAATATTCACCACGCACTGTAAAAATACTTAAATATACCAAAGAGGTGCTTACTTGTCTTATATTATCACCCTAAATGACGGTATTTTACTGTATAATTGTGTCATATCATTTCATCATTCTTTCCATTATATATCGACAGATATTGAATCTAGATCTGATATACGGTAAATGTTTAATGTGGTTATTCCATAAATAACTTATCAGAACATTGAGCTTTAAAAAAGCGGATAAAATATTGAAATTGAACACAGGAATGGACTAACTTATGAGTGATGAAATAACCTCACCGGCACAAAGCCATGACTATGATGCGGCTTCTATCAAAGTTCTCAAAGGTCTTGATGCTGTACGCAAACGTCCTGGGATGTATATCGGTGACACTGATGATGGATCGGGGTTACATCATATGGTCTATGAAGTTGTAGACAATGCTATCGATGAGGCTTTAGCCGGTCATGCAACTCTTGTAAACGTCACACTCCATGCTGATGGTTCTTGTTCTGTTCGTGATAATGGACGTGGAATTCCGACAGATATCCATCCAACAGAAGGTATTTCTGCAGCTGAAGTTATTATGACACAGCTTCATGCCGGCGGAAAGTTTGATCAAAACTCTTATAAAGTTTCAGGCGGATTACACGGTGTTGGCGTCTCTGTTGTGAATGCACTCTCTGTTTGGCTTAAATTGCAAATCAAACGCAATGGTAAAATTCATGAAATATCATTTACCCACGGGGTAGCTGATGCTCCATTAAAAGTTGTTGGCGATTGCGATCAAGAAAGTGGAACAGAAATTAGATTTTTACCAAGCTCTGAAACCTTTACTATGGTTGAGTTTGATTTTGAAACTTTAGAGCGTCGTTTACGGGAATTAGCCTTTCTAAATTCTGGGGTTTATATTCTTCTTGTTGACGAGCGTCATGCTGATATTAAATCCGTTGAATTGCATTATGAAGGTGGATTAATAGAGTTTGTGAAATATATTGATCAATCAAAAAAAGCGCTGCTTGATACTCCTATTTATATTACAAGTGAAAAGGATGGTATGAGCGTTGATGTTGCCCTATGGTGGAATGATTCCTATCATGAGAAGGTCTTGTGTTTTACCAATAATATCCCTCAGCGTGACGGTGGAACTCATTTGATAGGTTTCAGAAGTGCCCTTACACGCCAAATTAATGGCTATGCTGAATCTTCAGGTATTGCTAAAAAAGAAAAAGTGAACTTAACCGGTGATGACTGCCGTGAAGGATTAACAGCTATTCTTTCTGTCAAAGTTCCTGATCCAAAATTTTCTTCACAAACAAAGGATAAGTTAGTCTCTTCTGAAGTGCGCCCTATTGTTGAAAGTTTGGTCAATGAAGGTCTTTCAATATGGCTGGAAGAACATCCTCATGAAGCAAAACTTCTCATTAGTAAAGTGGTAGAAGCTGCAACAGCACGTGAAGCAGCACGCAAAGCACGTGAACTCACAAGACGAAAAGGGGCGCTTGATATCACTTCTCTACCAGGAAAGCTTGCCGATTGCCAAGAACGAGATCCCGCAAAATCAGAAATCTTTATTGTCGAGGGGGATTCGGCTGGCGGTTCAGCAAAAAGTGGGCGCTCACGTCAAAATCAAGCAATTTTACCCCTTCGTGGTAAAATCCTCAATGTTGAACGAGCACGTTTCGACCGCATGCTCTCATCTGATATGATTGGAACACTTATTACAGCTCTTGGAACGTCTATCGGTAAGGATGAATTTTCACCCGATAAATTACGTTATCATAAGATTATTATCATGACAGATGCGGACGTTGATGGAGCCCATATTCGTACGCTGCTGCTCACTTTCTTTTTTAGACAAATGCCCGAGTTGATTGAACGTGGACATCTTTATATTGCTCAGCCTCCTCTTTATAAAGTATCGCGTGGAAAATCTTCCCAATATATTAAAAATGAAGCAGCGTTTGAAGAATTCTTGATCGATACTGGATTAGAAGAAACAACGCTTGAGCTTTCAACGGGAGAAGTTCGTGCAGGAGCTGATTTGTATCAACTCGCTAAAGATGCTCGTATATTACGTCAACTTTTAAATGGTCTTCATACCCGTTATGACCGTAATATTGTTGAACAAGCAGCAATTGTTGGCGCTTTTAATCTTGAAGTCTTTGCAACACAAGAAAAAGCGCAAAAAATAGCAGATACTGTAGCACTCCGCCTTAATCTGATTGCTGATGATATGGAACAAGGTTGGAGTGGACAATATACAGCAGATGGAAGTTTATGTTTTGAGCGTATTTTACGTGGTGTTAAAGATGTTGTTACGCTTGATGTGGGACTTATAAATTCAACTGACGCACGCCAAATTGATCGCATTTCCCAAAATTTTATCGACATATATCATCCTCCTGTTCTTTTACGTCGCAAAGATAAAACAGAGCGTATTTTTGGTCCTATGAGCCTTTTAGAGAGCATTTTTACAAACGGTAAAAAAGGTGTTACTCTTCAACGTTATAAAGGTCTTGGGGAAATGAATGCTGAACAACTTTGGGAAACAACGCTTGATCCCAATGCACGTTCTCTTTTACAAGTAAAAATTAATGATGCAACCGATGCAGATTCACTCTTTTCTCGTCTCATGGGTGATGAAGTTGAACCTAGACGTATTTTTATTCAAGACAATGCCTTAAGCGTTGCCAATCTTGATATCTAAAGATACTCTTCTGTTTTTGGCTGTGTAAACGTCGTAGTTTTATACGTTGTTTTTTCGTATTTGAACATTTCATCTCTCTTTCATTTACGATAAAAGAAAAATAAGAAAGGTCATCCATATGACAGCTGAAACAGAACGTGTAGGAACCAAGGGTGGCATGGAGCACTCTTTTGGTTTTACAAGAGTAGATGAAACACAAAAACAATCCATGGTGGATGGTGTGTTTCATTCTGTCGCTGAAAATTATGACAAGATGAATGATATCCTATCATTGGGGCTACATCGTGTGTGGAAAAATTCCATGATTGCTTGGCTTTCCCCACCAGCACTTTCTCATTGGAAAGTTCTTGATGTCGCTGGCGGTACAGGTGATATTGCTTTTCGTATTCTTAATGCTTCACGCCAAAAAGCCCATGCTACAGTGCTTGATATTAATGGCTCAATGCTCAGCGTTGGTAAAAAACGCGCACAAAAAAATGGTCTTGCCCCTCTGATTGATTTTGTTGAAGCCAATGCAGAACATCTACCTTTTGAAGATCAAAGCTTTGACGCTTACACGATTGCTTTTGGAATTCGCAATGTTCCTCATATTGATCAAGCCCTTAGAGAAGCTTTTCGTGTCTTAAAGCCCGGTGGACGTTTCTTATGTTTAGAATTTTCAAATGTCGAGATGCCTCTGTTGGATAAAATTTATGATCTTTGGTCTTTCCATGCTATCCCTAAGCTGGGTCAATTTATCGCAAATGATGGCGATGCTTATCGTTATTTGGTTGAATCTATCCGCAAATTTCCTAAGCAAGATGATTTTGCCCATATGATCAAGCATGCGGGGTTTTCGCGGGTATCGTACCGCAATCTCACCGGTGCGATTGCAGCGCTGCATTCAGGTTGGAAAATTTAAAAATGGTGCAAATTTCCCCTTACTTTCAATTGATGCGTGCAGGATGGGTTCTAACACGTGAAGGTGTTTTAAGTGCTCTCCCTCATGATGATCTTCAAGGATTTCCAGCGCTATGTCATCGTATAGCGAGTGCATTAGCACGACGCAAAACAAAAAAGAAACAACGATCTGAAAATATTTCATATGCCATTAATAAGCTTGGACCCTCTTACATAAAACTTGGTCAATTTCTTGCCACAAGACCTGATATTGTTGGGCGTGATATTGCGGAAGATTTGTCACAGCTACAAGATCGCGTCCAAACATTTTCTTGCACTGCCGCTATTGCTCAAATTGAAAGTTCTCTTGGTCGCTCTATTGATGATTTATTCGTAAATTTTTATCCCCCCATTGCCGCCGCGTCTATTGCTCAAGTTCATCCAGCTGAATATAGTGATGAAACTGGCCATAAGAAAAAATGTGCTGTAAAAGTTATTCGTCCCAATATCAGAGCACGTTTTTCTAAAGATCTTAGAGGATTCTATCTCATTGCTCATTTACAAGAGCGCTATATCCCTGCCTCTCGAAGGCTTCGTCCTGTTTGTGTGGTGGATACTTTAGCACAAACAACACGACTTGAAATGGATTTACGCTTAGAAGCAGCAGCTATATCTGAAATGGCTGAAAATATTCAACATGATACAGGCTTTCGGGTTCCACGTATTGACTGGGAACGGACAGGACGTAATGTTCTTACAATGGAATGGATTGATGGTATAAGAATATCCGAAACTTCCAAACTCAAAGAAGCAGGTTTTGATTTGAAGGTGCTTGCTATTACGCTTATTCAATCTTTTCTTCGTCATACACTGCGTGATGGTTTTTTTCACGCCGATATGCATCCTGGTAATTTATTTGTAGATGAAAAAGGATGTATTGTTGCTGTTGATCTAGGCATTACAGGAAGGCTTGGCAAAAAAGAAAAGCATTTCCTTGCTGAAATTCTTTACGGCTTTATTACCCGCGATTACCATCGAGTTGCACGTGCCCATTTTGAGGCCGGCTATGTTCCTTCACACCATAATATCGAAAGCTTTGCGCAAGCCAACCGTGCTATTGGCGAACCAATTCACGGACAATCAGCACAAAGCATTTCCATGGCTAAATTGCTCACTTTATTATTTGAAGTCACTGAATTATTTGACATGCAAACGCGACCTGAACTTTTATTGCTGCAAAAAACAATGGTTGTCGTGGAAGGTGTTGCCCGTACATTAGACCCCACTTTTAATATGTGGAAAGCTTCTGAACCCGTTGTCAAAGAATGGATTAGTAAAAATTTAGGACCCGTAGGCGTTGCAAAAGACTTTAGTGAAGGAGCAAAAGCTCTCCTTTCGCTGGCACGCAAAACACCACAATTGGTTCAAAATTTCCAACGAATAGAAGAAGATTTCAATCAAATGAGAAAAACAGGTTTTAATCTTTCTCCTGCTACCCTCAAACAACTTGCTGTGGAACAAAGTCACAGAAACCGTTATGGTCGTTATAGTCTTTTCATCATTGCACTTTGTTGCGCTTGTCTTACTTTTTACTTTTTTCATCTTTTCTAATCTCCTTAATATGCTAAAAATATCAACAATGAAATCATTGAAATCATTTTTACTTCTTGGAGGTATTTTATGGCCAGTATTACTATTCGTAACCTGTCTCTTGAAACCAAAGAAGCTTTGCGCATACGCGCCGCGCAAAATGGTATTTCTATGGAAGAAGAAGCCCGCCGTCTTTTAAGCAATCCCCCTACTCACACCACACTCCCCTCTCATGCCAGTGCTGTTGAAGTGCAATCATTGAAATCAAAATCTCTCCTTCTTATTATTGGTGGAAGTATTGCATCTTATAAAGCCCTTGATTTGATTCGCCGTTTACAAGAACGTGGAGCAGATTTAAAAGTTGTGATGACAAAAGCGGCGCAAAAATTTATTACGCCTTTAGCCGCTGAAGCTTTAAGCGGTGGTACTGTATATACTGATTTATTTTCACGCGAAGAAGAACATGATATCGGACATATCCGATTAGCACGTGATGCTGATCTGATTATTTTAGCTCCTGCTACAGCCAACCGCATTGCAAAAATAGCCAATGGCATAGGAGATGATCTGGCTGATTGTGTCCTTTTAGCAGCACGCTGTCCACTCTTGATTGCACCCGCCATGAATCCAGCCATGTGGGTGCATCCAGCAACTATTCGTAATGTTGCACAATTGCACGCAGATGGCGTTCATATCATCGGACCAGAAATCGGAAATATGGCTGAACGTGACGAGATTGGATATGGACGTATGAGCGAACCTTTAACTATTGTCGCTGCTATAGAGAATCTTTTGAACGTGCATGAAAAACCTCTCTTTGACCGCCATTTCATCGTTACCTCTGGCCCTACCCATGAACCAATTGATCCAGTACGTTATCTTGCTAATCGGTCCTCAGGTAAACAAGGTCATGCCATTGCAACCGCTCTTGCACATTTGGGTGCAAAAGTAACACTTATTTGTGGACCTGTTCATCTTGCAGACCCACAAGAAGTAAAAACAATTCATGTTGAAACAGCACAACAGATGTTAAAAGCCGTTCAAACCGCATTGCCTGCTGATGGTGCCATCTTTGTTGCCGCTGTTTGTGACTGGCGTAGTCAAACCCAATCTTTACACAAAATTAAAAAGGATGCTCATAAAACACCACCATCCCTTCAAATGGTTGAAAATCCTGACATTTTAGCAACGATTGGACACGCTCCAAAACGCCCCTCATTGGTCATTGGTTTTGCTGCTGAAACATGCGATATTATTGCTAATGCGCAAAAGAAATGCGTTGAAAAAGGAGCTGATTTCATTCTTGCTAATGATATTTCTCTTCAAGTAGATGGTACAAGTGTCATGGGTTCTGATACAAATCAAGTTTATCTCGTAAGTAGAAAAAAAGTTGAACAATGGCCTCATATGAGTAAACAACACGTAGCGCAAAAATTAGCAAACGTGATTGTATCATTTTTTGCCCCCCAAACATCTACTCCTCATGAGAAAAATATACCCCTTTGCAAATAAGAACTCTTCAAACGCGTTGATATTAAAACACCTTATAAAATAGAACTGATAATAGGTGTCTATCCATCTCAATTAGTATATAATATTTTTGATTTATAATGATAACCTAGCATTGTTCATATTAAATTAGAATCCCAGACATCGTAAGATTCTCTCATTCCCAATCTCTCTCATATTGAATCAATAAAAATCATTTTCTTGCACGTTTTAAACAAGGATAACTGTATGAATACAAAACGTTTAAGAAAGAACTAAAAGCGCTTATAATGGACCGTCTCAAGAACCAAGAGCTTGTCTCGGACAACACTAAGGATGATGGCACCAACGTACTCTTTTTATTAAGAGTATAGTGATGCCCTATAAGTTTTATATTATTCACGAGAGCTTTACCCATAGACCATTCACAAGCGCTGTTGCGAAATGGGTGTGACAAGCGTTGGAAAATATTTTTTAAAAAAATCACATCTCACTCTAGCCTTCATAAAAGTAGGATCTATTGCACTACTGTCTCCCCAGCTTATAAAAAAACAAGCTATCATTCACTTTGCCTAACATTAATTTTGAGAAAGCTCTTGCACTGGATAAAATTTATAAAAAGCATTTTCTCTCTTCAATGTTTTTATCCCCATATTGGTCCTATTTATGATATACGAATAAATGATTTTGATTGTTTCATGATGAGAACAGCTCATGAGAAAATATGACAACTTTATTTGAAGCTCTTATTCACTATGAAAATGATGTATAAATTAATATATTATAATATCTCAATGCAATTTTAAGCATACCTCACACTGACGCTCATAAAGAGTGTAGACAAAATTCATTGTACCACTGTCTATAAGTTTATGAAACTGACGCTTTTATTATTTTCCTCAGTGATCGGTCTTTAAGATTAAATGTCTGTCTCCTCTCTCCAGCATACCAAGACCACAAAGACTAGAATTTTATCCATGATATCCTCACATTGTGACGATTCATGAGAAGCATTTTTATTCTTTTATCGAAAGCTTTGTACCCATACATTGGTCTCGCCTATAATGTGCACGTAAATAATTTTTTGATGTTGAATAGAGACTTTGAAATTAAAGAATATTTCTATATTTTGGATTCTTATTCAAGTTGAAAATGATCAATTCTCTTCATAAATTAATGGTGTTATTATCTAAAAATTATTTGATACAGTGCACCACTTGTATGAAAAGTGCTTCAATGAATTCTTACTTCATTGCACTTATGGCTTTTAAAATTCAAAATCTCATCATTTTTAAGCATCAGTGACATCTCCCTTTCTTTGCTTCTTCTCAAAAAACTGCTCTTCCATGGAATCGGACGGTCAATCGCCTAAGCTTATTTTTTCCACTTCTATCATATTAATCATTCTGTTGCCCAAAATTAGAATATCTACGGAGCTACTACGTTACCCCTATTCCATTGAACTCAATATTTTTTTGAAAGCGAGAGGCAAAAACATGCTGCCAAATAGTAGAAAAGTACAGAATTTTAGGAATTGTGTAAAACAATTAAGCACTTAAATAAACTAAGTTAGATAAATCTACTGAATAAATAGAAGTAAATAACTTTCCTCCCCAAAGTTCTTATTCCTTAATTTTTTACATATATCATATAAACGCAATAATCTACACTATGTACAAAAATAATAAAAACTTCTTCTACAACAGCTGCTTTTTAAATTCTTCTTTGTTTTAAAAATCAAAATTTCTATTTATTCAAACTTTATTTTAAATAAAGGAGCCTTATCCGTTTTTTATAATGTTTTTGAAAAAAATCTTGTAATTCAAAGAAAGAAAAAATTACACTGTACATACTTTAAATATATTTCTTGTTTTTTTTGCTTCTTTCCTTAGTTTATTAATCTATGATTTTTACTGCTGCTTATCGTGCTTTACAACGTCTTCTGACCTCGCAATATCGTATTATGATACTGAAAGCATTGGGGGTTACTTTTTTCATTCTCACCATTTTATGGTTATGTGTGCACCAACTTTTTGTGTCTTACTTTTGGCCCTGGATTGCTCAATTTCTTCCTGGACTCCCTAGTTGGGCGGGATGGATTGGTTTTAGCATGCTTATCATTTTTAATCTTGGTTTGGCTCTTTTGTTAGCTTTTTTGATTGCACCAATCACCGCTATGATTGGTGGTTTTTTCATTGATTCTGCTGCTGAAATCATTGAAAAAGAGGATTACCCAAATGAGCCTATTGGACAAGCTTTGCCGTTTCAGCGTTCTCTTATCATTTCCTTTAAATTTGTTATTTTAAGCCTTCTTGGTAATGGAATTGCTTTTATTTTATTCTTCATACCAGGTATTAATTTAATTGCTTTTTATCTTATTAATGGTTATTTGCTCGGTCATGAATATTTCTTGTTTGCTGCTTATCGTTTTCGAACAGAGCAAGATGCACGTACTTTTTTACATACTCATTACACAACGGTTTTTGGTGCAGGATTATTGATAGCGCTTTTTGTTTCGATTCCAATTCTTAATTTAGCAACACCGCTTTTTGCAGCCGCCTTTATGACATATTTACACAAAATGCTTTCCCAAAAGACCATGGCACGCATTACACAAAAATAGTTTCCTTGACTTTAAGGTTAATAAAACTTGCCAGCCAAAGAAAGCATAATATAAAATTTTATGCTTTCTCTTTTATTAAAGCAATATATTGATTTATAATGATAATTTATTGTTTCACAATATGAGTGAAAAACCTAAATATCATGAGGGTTTCTCATTTTAATCCTATTCATATTGGATCAATTGAAATCGTTTGTTTATGTATCATAAATGAAGGTGGTATGCGGATAAAAGTACTTTCAAAAAGGCGTGAAATATCTTTATATGAATCCTCTCAATGCAAACATTATCGTCGCATTGAAAACTGAAAAAGAGTATTATGGTGCCGCTTTCTACCTTATATTTCAGTAAAAATGGAGAGCATAATGTATTTTATACCCTTCATAGAGATACCCTTCATAGAGAAATGATTATTATACTCTTCATGGGTACCGTCATAAGAGAGTTTTGGGAATATTGAGACTGTTAAATCTAGCAACGCGTGAATACATAACAAGAACAATATTTTGTTTTTGACGTTCTATTTTATGTGAAAAGCGTGCGCTTTGAAAAACCATTCTGAAAAAATATTGCTCTGGTGTTGGCGTTTCGCTAACATAACATTATCATAGTCATTATCTTTAATGGAATGAGTGTGGCTTATATTATAAGGTTTCTTGATTTAAAAATTGTTGATACGAATGATTAATTGGATATCCATTTTTATTAAAAGAAAATAAGGCGTTTGTTAACCATCGCAAGGAGTAAATTTTAATACCAAAGTAAAAATAAAAACATGTCAGTTCTTAAAACTTCTGAGAAGTTTGTTATAGGAAATACTCTTCATGCATATGATTGTTGTAAAATTGGAAAAATTAAAAAACAGTGGAGTGAGAGCTATACGTATACTGATAAAAGTATTAAATAGACTCGTTTGGTCAGCCGGCAAAGCAAATGTGACTGCTTAAATTCTATATTCTTTCAAATCATGCAAAAGGTGTATAATATTTTAAAGGAAGGTTATAAAGATGAACTGGATTACAAATTATGTTCGCCCTAAAATTAATTCTATATTGGGACGCCGTGAAATTCCAGAAAATCTATGGATTAAAGATCCTACCAGTGGTGAAATGATCTTCCATAAAGATTTGGAAGCTAATCAATTTGTGGCTCCTAATTCTGGCTATCATATGCGTATCAGTGCCAAAAATCGTCTCATGCATTTTTTTGATGATGGTATTTATACAGCTCTTGAAAATCCAAAAGTTGTGACAGACCCTTTAAAGTTTCGCGACGAAAAACGCTATATTGATCGGTTAAAAGAGTACCGTTCTAAACTCGGTGTTGAGGACAATATTTTGAGTGCACGCGGTACGATTGAGGGTTTGCCAATTATTGCAACCGTTCAAGATTTCGCCTTTATGGGGGGATCACTCGGTATGGCCTCAGGAGAAGCTATTATCAAAGCTTTTGATACTGCCATTGCCGAAAGATGCCCTTTGGTTCTTTTTACTGCTTCTGGTGGTGCACGCATGCAAGAAGGAACACTCTCATTGATGCAAATGCCCCGTACAACAGTAGCGATTGAAATGTTGAAAGAAGCAAAACTTCCCTATATTGTTGTGCTGACTAATCCAACCACCGGTGGTGTTACTGCTTCTTACGCCATGCTTGGTGATATTCACATTGCCGAACCTGGCGCTATGATTGGTTTTGCTGGTCCACGTGTGATTCAACAAACGATACGTGAAACCCTACCAGAAGGGTTTCAAAGTAGTGAATATCTGCTTGAACATGGTATGATTGATATGGTTGTATCGCGTTTAGAAATGAAAACAACAATTGCGCGTATTTTACGCTTGATGATGAAACGCCCTGCTGTTTTTAACCCTTCCGATCCATCCCCAACAGACTCTCAAACATCGCTTTCTAGGACAAAAGCAGCTTAAGTTTATGCAACAGAGTCAAATACAAAGGGTGGTGGATGATTTACTAAAAAATTATCCGAAAAAATTTGATCTTTCTTTAGAGCGTATTGTTCACCTTTTAGAGCGTCTTGGTAATCCACATTTAAAACTTCCACCTGTTATTCACATCGCTGGAACAAATGGCAAAGGATCTGCCTCCGCAATTTGTCGTGCTCTTTTGGAAAGTGAAGGATACTGCGTTCATGTTTATAGCTCACCTCATCTCGTCAACTGGAATGAACGCTGCCGGTTAGGTCAAAAAGGAGGTGGTCAACTTGTTACAGAAAACCAATTGGCTGAGACAATCCGTGAAATTATAAAAGTAAATCGTCAAGAGCCGATTACTATTTTTGAAATTTTTACAGCCGCTGCCTTTATGCTGTTTAGTATACATCCAGCTGATGTTGTTATTTTAGAAGTTGGATTGGGAGGACGTTTTGATGCTACCAATGTCGTTAACAAAACAGCTGTATCGCTTATTATGCCCATTGATTATGATCATGAGAATTTTCTTGGAAACACAATTGCTCAAATCGCTTTTCAAAAAGGGGGGATTATAAAACCAAACGTTCCAGTGGTCATCGGAAAGCAGAATTATGAAGAAACTCTTGCTACTTTAATACCCCTTGCCGATAAAAATAAAGCATCTTATGCTCTCTTTGATCAAGATTATCAAAGCTATAAAGAACATGGACGTATGGTTTTTCAAAACCATCAAGGTCTCATGGACCTTCCTCTTCCTAACCTTATTGGAGACCACCAAATTGCTAATGCTGGTGCATCTCTTGAAGCAGTTTATCAAGCGGGTTTTCAACTTTCAGAACAAACCATAAATGACGCTTTGAAGAATATTTATTGGCCCGCACGAATGCAGCGTCTTACCCAAGGGCTTTTGGTTGATCAACTATCTCCTGATATTGATTTATGGTTAGATGGTGGTCACAATCCTGCTGCAGGAAAAGTTATTGCGGCAGAACTTACACAATGGAGAAAAAAAACAGATCGTCCCATTATTATGATTGCTGGCATGCTTAATACCAAAGATGCTGTCGGTTATTTTCGTCCTTTAGCAAACCTTGTCGATAAAGTATATACGATACCGCTTATTAACAATGACGCCAGTCTCTCTCCAATAAACTTAGCTGAATCAGCCCAAAAAGCAGGAATCTTTGCTACTCCACAAGCACATCTACAAGATGCTTTGTATAAAATTAAAATGGAATATAAAGAGGCTATTGTCCTTATTAGTGGTTCTCTTTATCTTGCGGGTGATATTTTGCGTGACAATAAAACACCACCGTGCTAGATAATTAGCTATTTTTAAAGCTTTGAAAGATAGACCTTTTAATCATGCAACTTGATTGTGCACTTTATCAACATCCTAAACTCATTACTGTTTTTGGCGGATCCGGTTTTGTAGGACGACATGTCGTTGAAACTTTGACTAAGCGGGGATATCGCGTTCGCATCGCTGTTCGTTGTCCACAAAAAGCTTATTACATGCTACAAATAGGAGAAGTAGGACAAACCCAAATGCTTAAAACAGATATCAAGCATCGTGCCTCTGTTGCACGCGCATTGCTTGGAGCTGATGCAGCAGTGTTTTTACCCGGTAGCTTAAAACAAGCAAATCAATCGAATTTTAAAAGCACACAAATTGATGGTGCTTACAATGTTGCTGAATTAACAGTAGAAGCTGGTATTCCTCTCATCTATATGTCGACTCTTGTGGCTAGCGAAAACACTGCATGTCTTTATGCACGTGTTAAGTTTATGGGTGAACAAATCATTCATAACAAGAATCCTCAGGCAATTATTATACGTCCATCCATTATCTTTGGACCAGAAGATTGTTTCTTTAATACCTTAGCAGATTTGTCACGTTTTTTACCAATTATGCCTCTTTTTGGAGGTGGGAAAAGCAAATTGCAACCCGTATATGTTGGTGACGTTGCTGAGTTTATCGCACGTGCTTTAGATGGACAGGTAGCTTGGGGAAAAAAATATGATCTTGGTGGTCCCCAGATTATCACCCTCCAAAATGCTCTTGAAAATATACTTAAAATCATTCATCGTAAAAAAACAATCCTATCTATGCCTCTTTCTGTCGGTCTATTGATTGGAGGAGTTTTAGGAACGATTGGTAAGTTGCCTCTTGTGCCAACGCTCGTAACAGCCAATCAAATACGCTTTTTGCAAATGGATAACATTGTTTCTAAAGAAGCTATAGAGAATGGATATACTCTAGAAGGAGTAGGAATTACTCCTAGAGCAATGACTGCATTCTTGCCAAGTTATCTCTGGCGATTTCGTCCACATGGTCAATTTTCCCAAAACCTACTCGTCTAGAATAAATTCTTCTAAAACTGAGTTAATTATTTGATTTATAATTCATAGTGCGTTGTTAGCGGTTTTAAAATCAGAGTGTTCAATAGAGTGATGTTTTTGCATTTTTAATGCTCCATTTAGTATCACAAAACATGTTTCCTCGCACATCTATAGTATTTTGATAAAAACTGTTGGAAACAGGAGAAAAGCACTTCTTATAAACTGTCTTTATCCAAGAGCAGGTGCAACATTGGAATCCTAAAGAACCGATCCTGAACTGCCTATCCATAAACATGATAATCTATGGCTTTGCATTTATATTATTTTGCCAAAAAGCTTAATAATGAGATTAAAGTAATTCTTCCTTTTTCAAAAACCGCATAAGTGAGTAGAATACGAGTATACTACTTTCGATATTATCCCATAAAAATCGATATAAAAACTGTAAAGCAATGCACCATTTTTATTATTTAAAAGGTATTCCCTCTGGAAACTTTTAAAAGCTTTAAAGTTACGTGAAAAGGATAGAATTTTGTTTATATAATAAAACTTATCATGAAGATCTCCTACTCTGTCAGTAACATCACTACTCAGATCCATAAATGCATATTTGTTGCACAAATTTATGGAGATTTTAAAAGAGCTTTTTCACATAAAGAAGTCCTCTTCTTGTCTTGCATTTTTTTTTAATTTCTCCTACCGTCTTGGAAAAAATTATTTTAAAGGAATGAAGAATGGCAGCTCAAGATTTTGTTGTCAAAGATATTGCACTTGCCGCTTATGGTCGTAAAGAACTTGATATTGCTGAAACTGAAATGCCTGGTTTGATGGCTTGTCGTAAGGAGTTTTCTTCCAGCCAACCTTTGCGCGGAGCGCGTATTTCTGGCTCATTGCATATGACAATTCAAACAGCTGTTTTAATTGAAACATTAAAAGCAATTGGCGCCGATATACGATGGAGCTCTAGCAATATTTTTTCTACGCAAGACCATGCAGCAGCAGCTATCGCCGCAACTGGCATTCCTGTATTTGCCGTTAAGGGTGAAACATTGGAAGAATATTGGACTTATATAGATGCAATCTTCCAATGGCCAGATGGTAATCCTTCCAATCTTATTTTAGATGATGGAGCTGACGCCACAAACTATATTTTAATGGGAAGTCGTGCAGAACAAAATAAAGATATTTTATCGCATCCCAAAACAGAAGAAGAAGAAATTTTTTTCAAACAAATACAAAAGCGTATGGATGCAACGCCAGGTTTTTTTACACAACAGCGCGCAGCAATTAAAGGTGTAAGCGAAGAAACCACAACAGGTGTAAACCGTCTTTATCAGTTACAAAAAGAAGGACTTCTACCTTTTCCTGCTATTAATGTTAATGATAGCGTCACTAAATCAAAGTTTGATAATAAATATGGATGTAAAGAATCATTGGTCGATGGTATTCGACGTGGAACAGATGTGATGATCGCTGGTAAAACTGCCATTGTCTGTGGTTATGGTGATGTAGGAAAAGGTTCAGCAGCATCTCTTTCTGGTGCTGGGGCTCGTGTTAAAGTAACAGAAATTGATCCTATCTGCGCTCTTCAAGCCGCTATGGATGGCTATGAAGTTGTTAATTTGGATGATGCTGCTTCCAGTGCTGATATTATCATCACGACAACAGGCAATAAAGATGTTGTTCGTTTAGATCATATGCGACAAGTAAAGGATATGTGTATTCTTGGAAATATTGGTCATTTTGATAACGAAATCCAAGTCGCTGCCCTTAGAAATTTGCCATGGACGAATATTAAACCACAAGTTGATATGATCACCTTTCCCGATGGAAAACGCATCATTTTGCTCTCTGAAGGACGATTGTTAAACCTCGGCAATGCGACGGGGCATCCCTCTTTTGTCATGTCAGCTTCGTTTACCAATCAAGTTTTAGCGCAAATTGAACTTTTTACCCGTACAGAACACTATACAAATGAAGTCACTGTTTTGCCTAAACATCTTGATGAAAAGGTTGCACGTCTACATCTGGATCGGTTAGGAATAAAATTAAGTGTTTTATCAGAAGAACAAGCCGCTTATATTGGAGTCTCACCACAAGGACCTTATAAACCAAACCATTACCGTTACTAATACGTTTCCTTGGGTTAAAAAAGGGAAAGATGTCGTGCTCAGCTTTGGTGACTATAACCCCAAAGAAAAAACTCAAAAAGAGATCCGAATCTATACGTATATACTTTGCCTTTTTTTCTTTTTTTCTCCAACATGCGCTTTTTCTCAGTCATTGGAAGGTTATTTACCATTTTTCTTCACTTTGCCGAATGGTCCATGGCTGCTTTTAGCGCTGTGTGGAGGAATTTCTTGTGCTTCACTTCTCTCATGTATAGCTGTTACCGTGCGTGCAAAAAAAACTGCACAGAAGCCTTTGAAGATAATTCAGGCAAATTTTTCTGAAAAACTTAAATATTATGAATGGCTTCTGGAAGAAACCGAGCAATTCCTTCTTATTTGGGAAAATCCAACAACCTTACCCCATGTTGTTGGTGCTCTTTCCACATTGCAAAAAATAGGAATCGATCAGAAAGATTTTCAGCGTTTTGAGCTCTGGGTTGAAGAAAATTCTCTGCGAGAACTTGATTATGCATTGACTCAACTCCGTTGTAAATGTCACCCTTTTGATCTTTCTATCACCACCACAAACAATGTACTGCTACAAGTTACAGGAGTCATCGCAGGAACAGTCGCCATTGCTCGTTTTCAAGATATCTCAAAACAACAGAGTGAAAATGCTCGTTTACAGAAAGATATCGCCCGCCTTCTTACTGAACTGAGAATGCAGCGTAATCTTCTTGATCTTATTCAAGAGCCCGTATGGATAAAAGATTGTGAAGGAAAAGTTTGTTTTATCAATCGCGCCTTTAGAGAAATGACAGACTTTCGTGAAGACAGTGATGACGTGGGGGATCTTTTCAATGAAAATACACAACGCAAAACAGATGAAACAGAAACAATTTTTCAAGAACATGTTCATACGGTTATTGGTGGAGAACGGCACCGTTTTCATCTCACACGTATTACAACAGCTGAAGGGATGGCAGCTTTTGCACGTGATGACAGCGCCTATGAAAATCTTGCTCATGAATTAAGATATGTTCTTCAAAGTCATTGTGAAACACTTGACCAAATTTCAACAGCTGTAGCCATTTTTGATACAAACCAAAAATTAAAATTCTGTAATCACGCTTTCAAAATTTTATGGCCGTTGGAGAGTTCTTTTTTAGAAAGTGAACCAAGCCATACATTGTTTCTTGAACGTTTACGTGAAAAGGGGCTCATTGCTGAACACCCTGATTGGCGCGCATGGAAAGAAGAACTTTTAAAAGCCTATTGGCAAACAGAATCGAACCAACAAATTTGGAATCTTCCAGATGGGCGTACGGTGCGTGTTGTCTCGAACCCTCATCCACAAGGAGGTGTCACTTGGCTTTACGAAAACCTTACCGAAAAAATTGATCTTGAGCGCCGTTATAATACACTTATTAAAATACAAGGTGAAACACTTGATAAACTTTCTGAAGGTGTGGTCGTTTTTGGTACTGATGGACGCCTTCGCTTATCGAATCCTGCCTTGTCGAAATTGTGGTCTCTTCCTTATAATTTACTGGTAGAAGGAACCCATATTACACAGTTACAAAGCCATTGTTCAGCCTTAACCTTGGGGCAAGAATGGGATCAATTTACCAAGTTCATTACCGGTTTTGCTGAAAAACGTGAAACATTTTCAGGTCGTATAGATCTTAAAAATGATATGATTATTGACTATACTCTGGTCCCTCTTCCTAATGGACAAACGATGCTTACTTTTGTGAATGTTACGGACACTGTCCATGTTGCGCGTGCTCTTCAAGAAAAAAATGAAGCATTAGAAAGTGCTGATCGTTTGCGTAATGAATTTGTCCAACATGTTTCTTATGAATTACGCACACCTCTCACCAATATTATTGGATTTTCCGATATTTTACGTGATCAAATTTTCGGTTCTATCAATGAACGTCAACAAGAATATCTTGAACACATTCATTCAGAATCAGGAACTCTTTTAAATATTGTTAACGATATTCTTGATCTTGCTACCCTTGATGCAGGCATTATGGAGTTGGACATAAAATCGGTTAACATTGCCGATGCTATGATACAAGCAGTAGCACGTGTAGAAGATCGCCTTAATGGACGTCATATTACGCTTTTACAACAAATTTCTCCTTCCTTAAATTCTATTTCTGCTGATGAAAAGCGCTTGCATCAAATTTTTGTGAATGTCCTGAGTAATGCTATTAATTTTGCAACGGAGGCGAGTACTATTGAATTTTGCGTTGATGAACAAGATGATAACATTGTCTTTAGCGTTCACAATCAGGGCTCTGACATCCCAGAAGATGTCCTTGATCGTATTTTTAAACGTTTTTCTTCCCATTCACACCATGGTGGGCGTGCGGGAGCGGGTCTTGGCCTTTCCCTTGTAAAAAGTTTCGTTGAACTACACGGTGGACATGTTGAAATTCTTACCGGTTCTGGAAAAGGAACAACAGTTAAATGTTTTTTCCCACTCTCCAAAGGAGATACGATTTTTTAATTTTAACCTTTATGATAACAAAAATTTTTCATCCATTTCATGGAACTTTTAATGAATTTTAGTTTTTTTCTTGAAAATGAAGAGGCAACAAAGCTTTTTTCACAAAATTTAGCTCTTTCTTTAAAGCCAGGAGATCTTGTAACGCTGCAAGGAGATCTTGGAACTGGAAAGTCAACCATTGCACGTACAATCATTCAAACACTTGCGAACGATAACACTATGGATGTTCCAAGCCCTACTTTTACTCTTGTGCAAAGCTATCAACTTCCAAAGTTTGAAATTATTCATGCTGATCTTTATCGCCTTTCTATGGCAGAAGAAATTGATGAATTAGGGCTTCATGAAACTCGTGAGAAAAATATTTTACTTGTTGAATGGCCAGAAAGAAATACAGCTCTTTTAGAGCTTGCCACTTTTGCACTCACCTTACATTATAAAGAACATGGGCGTCATGTAACAGTTAAATCAGCGCAACATTCCATTGAATGTTTGCAACAGTCTTTCGCAATTCGTACATTTTAAAAAAAACATGGACATCATCATTTTTAATTTGATAATACCTCAGTACTACCTATGAAATTTGAGATGATGGACAACATAAAGAAGGCTTCAATGGAGGCACCAACCATGGAAGATGAAGTGAAATGCTGACTCTTTCATATAACAATGACATAAATTGCAAAGAACAGTCGTTAATTTATAGGAATTCATCAATTTATTTTAGAGAATCTGATACCTACAATTTTGATTTTAGAGAATAGTATAAGAGAATTTTAAATTGAAGTGGTAACCCTTTAGAAGAGCATTATATAACCTGTAGTGAATTGCTTGTTTCTTTCTGCTTAAAAATTGTGAGCTTCAAAAAAGTAATTTGCAAAGTTTTTGCTTAAAATCTCCTTTTATGTGTTGAAAGCACTATCTATCTCAATAGTCTTATCTAAGAAGAAAATATCATTCACTTAAATATTCGTTGGCACGCATATAAACAAGGAATTGCCTACATTGTTCATACAGGACAATTTTTTGATAAAAAATGATCTATTGAATTACGTATAACAGTGTGGATTCTTAAAATCATTTGAATTTTTGATTTAATTGAATTGCTATTACAATGTATTACAGAAAAGGAATGTAAAAAAATCAAAAGGAGAGACTAAAATTTCTCTCCTTTATCGTTACTGTGTATGGCATTAACTAAGGCCATTTTTTATCCACTCAGAAAGACGTCCTTTAGAGGTAGCGCCAACCATATTCGATGAAATATTTCCATTTTTAAACATTAGTAATGTAGGGATAGAACGTACTCCGTATTGGGTAGCCAGTTCCGGATTTTCATCAATATTTACCTTAGCAATTTTAACTTGATTTTGCATTTCTATTGAAATTTCATCCAAAATTGGAGCAATCACTTTGCAAGGGCCACACCATTCTGCCCAAAAATCAACCACAACAGGGGTGGAAGAGGTTAGAACTTCACTTTCGAAATTATCCTTATCAACTTTTATACACGTCATTGATTTATCCTTTATATTCACTTTTTATAGATTGGTATAATAACAATTCATATCAAGTTATTGCAAAGATAAATTATTAAAGGACTTTTTTACATCAGAGATTGTGCGTTGTGTTTGTTTGAGCGATTTTATGAAAGTAAATAAAGTGTAAAAATGCTTTGCAAGGAAAAGACTAACTTATAAGGCAACTTCACTAAGAAATGCCTCAAGTTTTTCTGGAGAAAGTTTGAAAATTTTGGCTTCTTTACTATAGATAAGCAGAGCTTGTATATCTTTATCGGGATGAATAGCTTGCAATAATTTTCGATAAAGAGCCATTTGCAACCAATGATGGGAAGCAATAGCGGCTTCATTTTCTGGTGGGGTTCCCGTTTTAAAATCGGCAAAGATAATGCTGTTTTGCGTGATGTAGAGACGGTCAATTTGACCAGAGATTACTTGTTCTTTTCCACGAATTTTTACAATGCCCATTAAGGAAACCTCAGCACGTGAATGCTCAGAAAAAAGGGGGTTGAGATAAACATGATCTAATATTTTCCAAATATGGCAAAGAGCATCTTCTCTTTGGCTCTCATGCCAATGAGAGGCTTTGATATTGAGATAGTTTTGAGCATAATCTCGACGTTTTTGTGGGGGACAATCGGGTAAATATTGTAACAATCGGTGAATGAGATTACCGTATTCAATGGAAAAAGCTCTGTTTGTGTTCGTTTCTCCTAAAACAGGTGAAATAGTAAATTGTTTTGGACTTGAGGAAGGTTCTGTATCAGCTTCAATAGAAAGGCTCGCTACTGAGGGTTTTAACGGTTTTGGGAGAATTGGTTCTGCTGGTACTTTATGAGAGAAAAAAGCAGGCAAAGGCGGTAAAGTTTGGCATTCAGAACAGGCGATTTCGGGGATTATAGAAGTAGAAGAAGGCGGTGTAATGCAATAACGCCAAGCTGCAATATCTTCCGCAGGGCCTTTTATAGAAACCGCATGAGGTTCAAGAGCTTTTTTTACCAATTGTAACCATGTATGAGATGGCGTTTTCTGACTTTTATATCCACAAATAAACAAGCGATCTTCAGCGCGTGTCATTCCTACATAAAGAAGGCGCCTATATTCTTCTTCTGCACGCTCTTTTAAACGCAAAATTGCTTGTTTAGAGGGCATTGTATCGAATTCTGCATTAGGGCACCAGATAAAAGCTTGTTGATCACTCAAATGTGCATTGTTCAAGGGAACTTCAAGCAAGTGAGGTGAATGCTGAGGATGCCAGATTGCACTACCAGGATCAACCAGAAATACAACGGAAGCTTCCAGTCCTTTTGCAGCATGAACAGTCATGATGCGAATTTCTTCATGGTTTTGGTCAAACTCACGTTTAATTTCTGGTTCACTGACACTTAATGTTTCCAAAAAAGCTTGTAATCCTGGTAACCCCGTTTTTTGAATCGCGAGTGTGTAGTCCATAAAAGCATCAAGCACATCATTGGCTTCCGAGCCTAAGCGCGCTAAAATTTTTTGTCTTCCCTTATCATTATTCAGAATATGGCTATAGAATTCGAAGACTGGTATTTTATCCACTAAAGTACGATATTGACTCAAGCTTTCAAAAGCATCTTTAAAAGGAATATGCGACGATGCCTGCTCACAAAGGCTTTTCCAAAGAGAGCCTGTACGGTGAGCGGCAAGTTGATAAAGTTCCTCTTCGCTAAGCGCAAAGAGTGGACTTTTTAAAACACAAGCAAGAGACAAATCGTCTTGTGGTTGCAAAACAAAACGTCCGAGTGCCATTAAATCACGCACGCTCATATGTTTTATAAGCTGTAAACGGTCTGCACCAGCGACAGGTATATTGCGTTGTTTAAGGGCACGAGAAAGCGCTAGGGCAAATTGATCACGCTTACGAACCAAAACCATAATATCACTAGCACGCAATAACCGCCCTTTTGCTGGAAGCATTTCTCCTTTTTGTAACCAGCCTGCAATAGTTTCAGCAACTTTTTCTGCCAAACGTACTGCTGGTGTATCTAAATGATCAACAGTTACATGCCAATCATCAGGAAATTCGTCTTTTTCTTTAGAAATAGCATCCCATAAAATAACTTCACCTGGACTGTGAGTACGGATAGCTTCGTGTACGGTTTTTGTATTTTCTGCCGAAAGCCCTTTATAATTTTCTGGTGTTTCAAAAACAAGATCAACGCTTTTAAGAACATCTGCTGTAGAGCGAAAAGAGTAATGCAGTTGTATTTTTTCGAATTTCTGCTTTGCTTGTTGTGCTTTTTTTTGAATAATTTTCCCATTTGCAGCAAAATTTTCTGGTGCAGCGCCCTGAAAGGAATAAATAGACTGTTTTTCATCTCCAACAGCAAAAAGAGTACGTATATTGTCACGTTGACTATGACCTGTAAAAAATTCTTGCGCTAAAAATTGAATAATTTTCCATTGATCAGGGTTCGTATCTTGTGCTTCATCAAGCAAAATATGATCAAGACCCTTATCAAGTTTATAGTGCACCCATTGGCTTGCACCTTCACGTTGCAATAAATGGAGTGTGCGCTCAATGAGATCATCAAAGTTTAAAAAACCATTGGTTTTTTTTAAATTTGCATAAATTTTGAGATAAAGGGCACAAAGCTGAAAAGCCGCCATATTGAGGGTCGCAACTTTTGCGCATTGATATTTCTCTAAAAGAATAGAAAGCTCGCTTTGTTTATCTTCAAGCATTTGTTGAATAAAAGGCCAAATTTCGTCTGATTTTTTACGAGATAAATTTGAGAAATTCCGTGGCTCACCTTTTGTTGTAAAATAAATATCAGAAATACTATTGAGAATATTTGTCTCATCATGTACCTCTTCTAATTGGGAAAGTTTTGCCACCATATCCTTGAAGCTTTGACTGCCATTGATTTCACAATGATTAAGAGCATAAACAGGAAGGCGCGCAATCTGTTGCATTTGTTCCAATAGGTATTGGGTTGTTTCATCGGGCGCTAAGTTAAAAAGCGCACGCAATTTTTCTTCTCCATTTTCAGACAGAAGAGAAGACAAAAAATCAGACAGTTTATGTTGCTTTTCAGCTGCTTCATACAGCAATTGGTTAAAAGTATGTTCACTGATAACCTTAAGCAGCTGTTTTAGAGCGGGTTGTACATCATGATGCTTCAAAAGTTGGCAGCGAGCTTCTTGTAGTAATTTCTTGCGGTTGACATCATCTATGAGTTCGAAATGTCCAGCAATATTGGCTTCTAGCATAAATTGATGCAAGAGAGATTCGCAAAATGCGTGAATAGTCTGTATTTTCAAACCACCAGGTGTTTCTAAAGCACGAGCAAAGAGTTGGCGCGCATAGGTTATTTTTGTTGCACTGATAGGTTTGTTTTCAAACTTCGATAAGATTTCTTTAAGCTGCGCATCATCGAGTTCATTCCAGCTGGAGAGTGTGCGAAAAATTCGTGATTGCATAACAGCAGCGGCGGCTCTCGTGTAAGTAAGGCATAAAATACGTGCTGGAGGCGTACCGTTTAAAAGCAAACGGATAACACGTTCGGTTAGAACATGGGTTTTTCCAGATCCTGCATTTGCAGAAACCCACACGTTTTTTTGGGGATGTGTTGCTGTTGCTTGTGCATCAAGAGCGGCTTCAGGAATAGAAAAAAACGTCATGATTACTCTTCTTTATGAAAACCACTTGACCATTCCCATAAGCGTGCCAGATGATCATAGTCACTTTCATATTGTTTTAACATAGGGACTGCGTGTGAAAGATAGCCTTGTTGTGGATTTTGATAATAAGTTATGAGTGCGATAAGATTTTCCCATGCATTGTTAGCAAGATCAACAGCACTTAGATGAGTTTTTCCGTCTTTTTTCTTTAAAAGAATTGATTGGGATTTAATTTCACCTTTTTTGTTAAGAGGAATGTAAAATAAATTTGAGGGGGTAAAATCTTGAAAATCTGGGAATCCCCCTTGTATGAGTAAAGCTGTTTCTAAAGCCAATTGCGGAAATAATAATTCACGAACTTGTTTTGATGAAGGAGGGGTTCCGGTTTTGAAATCTAGAATTTCAACCGTTTTATCTGGCAAAACATCAAGACGATCAGCACGTCCTGAAAGGGTTACCCCTGTTGTTCCTATAGGGATTTTTTGTGATACCACTTCCGAATATCGCTCTCGCAGTCCTAAACTTTGTTCCCATTGAATAAAGCGTGGAGCAAGATTTTCAAAACTATCCCACCAAATCACTTCAATATCCGGTGGAAAATTGAATTTATCAAACTCTTTACGTCCAATAGCAAGCAACACATCTAATGCATTTGCAGCATTTAGATTTTTTATTTGTCTGCAAAAATCTGCAAGAATAGCGTGATAAAGTGTTCCACGTTCAGGAGCGCTAGAATTATGAATAAGGGCTTTAAGTGGTTTGAGCCTTAAGATTTTTTTAGCATAAATGGCATAAGGGTCATACCGTAATATTTCTATTTCAGTAACTGAAAAATGACGTGGACGCATATCAAGAGGTGGTACAGGGCAGGGACGCTTCACCTCAGAAATCATGTTTGTATGATCAAGCATCTTTGCCCAATGAAGGAGTATTTCACCTCGTGCACGGATTTGTTTCCAAACTTGTTGTCCTACGACGGTTTCTAAGCGTTGTAGCCAACGTGAAGGAATGGAAGGCGTATGATTAACGCGCAATGCGCGACTCATCACCACTTTATCCATTCCCATCGCCCATTGAAAATCATGCGCGGAAAGACCAATATGCTGCTCTGGTGGCTCCAGAGTTAACATCATTTTCATCGGTCGCGATAAAAAAGCATCATTTCGGGTTGATATCGGCCATGACCCTTCATTAAGACCGCCGATGACCACTGTATCAACCGTTTGCAAACGCGATTCCAAAGTACCCCAGATGAATAAACGTGGATGTCCTCCAGGAGAAGGTGTAACGGAACGCATTGCGATCAATGCAGAAAACATAGCAGGCCATTCGCAAAGATGAAATGTTAATCCTGATTGATCACTGACCAATTCACGTAAGAACTTTGATAAGGCTTGTCCTGCTTCGTGTTGATAAAGATGTGCAAGAGAGTTATCCTCATCGCGACCAAAATTTTCAAAAACTTCAACAGTTGCTATCGCAGCTTCGTTGATGGTGCACTCTTTCTCTTGTTTCATAAGAGATGTTAAAGGTTCAACAGCTGTCCTCAAAAGATGACAAAGGAAACGTGCTTCTTCACATTTCTGCTGATCAAGAGCGTTGATTTCAGAACTATTATGAAAAGATGTTTCAACCCATTTTTCAAGAAATTGATCACATTCGCAAAGATTGATGCGCCCTGTATTCCCTCGAAGAACAAAAAGTTCAAAATTTTCTGCCATTTCCCGTAAACGATGACGGTTTTGTTGGAGTGTTGTAAGGGGATGTTTAAGAAGAGAAAGAAAAGCAATGGGATCATCAGGTTGTAATACATTTTCTAAGATAAGCCGCAAAAGCGTTACAGGCAATGTTTGGGCAAGTGGTATTCCCCCTGAATCATTTGCTTCAATTCCAAATCGTTGTAATTCCGCAGTAACACGGCGTGCTAAATTACGGTCATTTGTAATAAGAGCTGCGGTTTTTTGGGGTTCTTCAATAGATTTGCGTAAAGCAACAGCAATAGCGAGAGCTTCTTCACGTTCATTGATAGCTTCAATAAATGACCAGTCTGTACAAAGAGCCTCATAATCATCACGGACAATTTGTATCCATTTATCTGTCGTAGAAGCAGGTCGCAATGCTTCCGATAAAAGAGCCATTCGTCTTTTCTTTGTGCTACTTTGTTGGCCAATTTCGCAAACATGGCGACGTTGACACCCCATGAGAGAAAGAAGTTTTTTTAAATGATATTGAGGATGGCTAAAAATATTTTCTGCAGGATCAAAAAAATCGCAAGCTGTTTTTTCTTTATTGCTTGTGCTTAATGCATTCCATTGTTCTTCATCCATATAAAAATCAAGGCCAGGAAGAACAACAGCCCCTTTGGGCAGAGAAGCTATAACCTTTAAAAGATGAGAAACTGCGGGCATAGAACCTGACACACCAGCTGCAATGATCGGTTTATCAGGCTTCGTACGTCGTAAATTCTCTGCATGCATTGTGAGTGCTTGATTACGCCATTCAGCGGGATTACTTCGTTGTCTTTCTGTCAAGATTTGTGGCCAATTTTGCGTAACAATAGTCAGAAAATCGAGCGTTATCTGCCACCATTCAGCGACCATGTCAGGGGCAATATCTTTAAGTTTCGACCAATCTGCTCCTTCTGTTTCAATTTCGTCCATCAAGTGTGCTAAATCTTGAGCAAGCCAAATTGCATCAGCACTATGAGCTGGAATAAGCACATCTTCTGTACCAAACATGGCACGCAGATGCGCAGGTAAATTTTCACGCCATGGACGAATAAGGCGCGCTAAAAGCAGTAGGCGTTCACTTTCTCCAATAGGCGGATTTAAAGCGCTAGTATGATTTTCAACAAAAAGGAAACTGTCTTCATCGACATCTCCTAGAGCACGAATAGTTGGTAAAAAGGTTGAGTGTGTATTACTTCTTTCAACAAAAGCTAAACGCAAAGCGCGCGCAGCACGACGTGTCGGAACATAAATAAGGCTATCAGCAAGAGCAGTTTGAATGTCTCCATTGGGAGCAAAATTATCAATAAGGGTACCAGAGAGCAGTGCATCAACAAAGTGAGGCAAAAAAGCCGTTCCAGAAGATATAGAAAAGACACGTGGCTTATAAGTCATATGATCTCATATTGGGAATAACAAATTTCATCTTATTGATTATTTGCTTTATTTTGACTGTATACAATTTTCATACAAGAAAAAACTGAAAAGCTCTATTTATACAGGAGATTTTTAACTGACATTCAAAATACTTAAATATATGACCTTGTCTTAAGCTATTGTGAAAAAATATATCAAAATTTTAAAAGACGTTACAATTACAAATATATTATAACTTATTGAATATTATAAATAAATTTACTTCTTTCTTTATATAATACAACCTGAAAGTGTTCTTTACATACTCCTTTTGTTTTCAGAAAAAATAACAATATTCAGATCCCTAACTCGATATGAAAAATCATTATCAACCAAATTGTTACATAAAAAATTCTTCTTTACATTAAGAGCTTACTTGATAATCTTTAAAAGTAGAAAATTTTATCTTAGGAGCTCTTTCTGCTTCATAATTTAATGAAAAATGGTTCTCCGCTAAAAAAACTGGATCACCTTCTAAATCATACGCAAGAGCAGAGCGATGATTGTTGAGAAACTTTTGCAACTCATCTTTGCTCTGCGCTGAAATCCAACGGCATAAATTAAAGCGTGCAGACTCAAAATTCACTGGCAAAGAATATTCTATTTTTAATCGCTCTTTTAAAACATCAATTTGCAAAGCACCAATAACACCAATGAGAGAAGGCGACCCATCATCAGGAATAAACAATTGCACAACCCCTTCTTCAGCCATTTGTTGCAAAGCTTCTCTGAGCTTTTTTGCTTTCATTGGATCACCCAAACAAACACGACGCAAAATCTCTGGTGCAAAATTGGGTACTCCCTTAAAAAGAATATCTTCTCCTTCAGTCAAAGTATCACCAATACGCAATGTTCCATGATTAGGAATCCCTACGATATCACCGGCATAGGCTTGATCAGCAATTTGGCGCGAACGCGCAAAGAAAAATTGTGGAGCAGAAAGTGTCATCGGTTTTCCTGTTCTGACCAATTTTGTCTTCATACCACGTTCAAGTGTTCCCGAACATACCCGAAAAAATGCAATACGATCACGATGATTAGGGTCCATATTCGCTTGAATTTTAAAAACAAATCCCGTCATTTTAGGTTCAGTTGCTATGATATTGCGCTGATCTGCACTTTGATCACGAGGACTTTGACCAAAATCAATAAGCGCATTGATCAAATCACGAACACCAAAATTTCGTAAAGCTGAACCAAAATAAACCGGAGTCATATGACCTTCACGGAAAGCTTGAAGATCAAAATTCTTGCAAACACTTTGAGCGAGTTCTACTCCTTCAAGAAAAGTGGAACGTTGATATTGGGGAAGTAAATGGACAACCTCACTGGGATTTGAAACGATCCGCTGGGTTATCTCATCATCTTTTTGGCGAAAACGGTTATGATGAAGATCAAAAGTCCCAACGAAATCTTTACCCGTCCCAATGGGCCATGTTATGGGGGCGGTATCAAGAGCAAGCTTTTCTTCAATTTCATCTAAAAGCTCTATAGGATCACGCGCCTCACGATCCATTTTATTGATAAAAGTAACAATAGGAATATCCCGCATCCGACACACTTCAAATAGTTTTAGTGTTCTAGGCTCAATCCCGCGGGCCCCATCCAATACCATGATAGCACTGTCAACCGCTGTAAGCGTGCGATAAGTATCGTCTGCAAAATCTTCATGGCCTGGGGTATCTAGGAGATTAAAAATATGATTTTCATATTCAAACGTCATCACAGAAGTCACAACGGAAATACCACGATCACGCTCAATATTCATCCAGTCAGAACGAGTTTGAATACGATCTTTTTTGGCTTTTACTTCTCCTGCAAGTTGAATAGCACCACCAAACAATAAAAGCTTTTCCGTCAATGTTGTTTTCCCAGCATCTGGGTGAGCAATAATTGCAAATGTACGGCGCCGCTTTACTTCCTGTACTCTTCGTTCCATTATTCCTCCATAGGTCGTGCAAGTGCTTCAGCAATCAGTGCACGCATTTCATTAATCCCATAAAGCGCTATAAATGATCCCCATCGTGGACCTCTCTCTTGTCCTAAAAGGACCTCATACAACATTTGAAAAAAAACATTGGAAACGCCAGGCCCACCTTCAGGGCTTTTTTTGCTATGATCTTGATAGCGTTCCGTTAACCGCGCAACATCAAGAAGTGTATTTTGTAGTGTGTTGCCATCAACAGTTTCAGGCAAATTGGCTAATTTTGCATCAATTTGTGCTAATGTTGCTCGTTCGCTGTCATCTGGTATACGAAATTTTTTGTTTGGTTTAACAAAAACATCAAAATATTTAATGGCAAATTTCACCAATTGATCAAGTTCTGGACAAGTTTGCGCATTTGCTCCCTTAGCGTAACGAGAAATAAAACCCCAAAGAACCCCTGCATTCTCTGCATTTGAAGCACTTACCAAATTTAAAAGCATCGCAAAAGGTACAGGTAAATCAACCTGCGGTGGACAACCATTATGAATATGCCATACAGGATTATTGAGCCGTTCTTGCCAACTTTGACGACCATAGGCAGAAAGATGCGCATAATATTCATCCACAGCTTTGGGAATAACATCAAAATAAAGCCGTTTTGCTGTCTTGGGCTTTGAAAACATATAAAGCCCTAAGCTCTCTGTTGGAGCATATGTAAGCCATTCATCAATGGTTAAGCCATTTCCCTTGGATTTGGAAATTTTTTGCCCTTTATCATCTAAAAAGAGTTCATAGTTAAATCCCTCTGGAGGCTTTCCACCCAGTACTTTACAAATTTTAGAAGAAAGATTTGTGGAATCGATAAGATCTTTTCCTGCCATTTCATAATCAATGCCAAGCGCTGCCCAACGCATAGCCCAATCGACCTTCCACTGACACTTAACTTTACCCCCTGTAACCTCTGTTTCTATGGTTTCTCCTGTTTCAGGTTCAATATAAGTAACTGTCCCTTTTTCAACATTACGCGCAATCATTGGTACTTGTAATACTTTTCCAGAAAAAGGAGAAATCGGTAAAAAAAGAGAATAGGTCGCCTGTCGCTCTTCACCTAATGTTGGTAAAATAATTGCCATCACCTTGTCATAACAAGCAAGAATTTTTAAAAGTGTTTCATCAAAACGACCAGAATTGTAATAATCCGTAGCACTTGCAAATTCATAATCAAAACCAAAACGATCAAGGAAAGCCCGTAACCGCGCATTATTTGCCGCTCCAAAAGAAGGATAATCATCTCCAAAAGGATCAGGTACACGGCTCAACGGTTGACCAAGATAATGTTCCATCCTCTCGCGATCTGGCACATTCTCAGGAACCTTGCGCAAACCATCCATATCATCAGAAAAACAAAGTAATTTTGTTTTTACTTTATTCTCTGTGAGAATATGAAATGCATGACGCACCATGGTTGTACGTGCAACTTCCCCAAAAGTTCCAATATGCGGTAAACCAGAAGGTCCATAACCGGTCTCAAATATTATACTGTCTGGGTAACCCGTCTTTTCATACCGTTTGATAATCTTACGTGCTTCTTCAAATGGCCAAGTTCTCGATTGAGCAGCCGCATCCTTTAATTCAGGCGTAAGGCTAAGGGCATCACACTGATTACGCATCATTATTTATCCTAAAAATTATAATCTTCCAAAATAGGGTGTATGGTTCTTGAATTTATTCGTCAATAATAGCAAGCAAAAAGATGTAAATTTCTTTATACTCTTAAGTCACAATACAAAAACCACCCTCACTGTAAACATATTTTGTTCTGATAAAAATCAAAAACATTCAATATTATAAAGCAAAATTGACTTGTTTTGATTATCGAAGCCTTCATTGCTATTATTATCATGGGTTTTGCTTATTATATTTATTAGCGCAGAAGATAAGCTTCTAGTATTGAACGAAAGAACGGTAAAAACCAACAAAAAAATGCTTAAACTAGGCATTTCATACAAAAGCACTAATCCACATTACACTTGTCACTGTAACTTTCTATTTCTTTTCTTTATCATCTTGATGATGCCTTGCTAATGTACGCAAACGTAGAGCATTTAATTTAATAAAACCAGTCGCATCTCTTTGATCATAAACACCTTGATCATCCTCGAAAGTTACCAACTCACTGGAATAAAGTGATTTTTTACTTTGGCGCCCTTCAACAATCACATTCCCCTTATAAAGCTTTAACGTGACTTCACCTTCAACATGTTCTTGAGATAAATCAATCGCTGCCTGCAACATCTTACGTTCCGGCGAAAACCAAAATCCATAATAAATGAGTTCTGCATAACGTGGCATCAATTCATCTTTTAAATGAGCTGCGCCACGATCTAACGTTAAAGATTCTATAGCTCTGTGAGCCGTTAAAAGAATGGTCCCCCCTGGTGTTTCATAAATACCCCGCGATTTCATACCTACAAAGCGATTTTCTACCAGATCCAACCGACCAATACCATTATCCCGCCCATAATGATTTAGTTCTGCAAGTAAAGTTGCAGGAGATAAATTTTTTCCATTGATTGAAACAGCATCACCTTTTTTAAAGCCAAGAGTGATTCTGGTTGCTTTATCTGGAGCATCTTCCACCGAAAGAGTACGCATATGGACATATTCAGGAGCAGGAAGTGCTGGATTTTCTAAAATCTTTCCTTCTGATGAAGAATGTAATAAATTTGCATCCACTGAAAAAGGAGCTTCGCCTTGCTTATCTTTTTCTACAGGAATTTGATGCATACGCGCAAATTCAAACAGATCTGTCCGACTCTTAAAATCCCAATCACGCCACGGAGCAATAATCTTTATATTAGGATTAAGTGCATAAGCAGAAAGTTCAAAGCGTACCTGATCATTGCCTTTGCCCGTTGCTCCATGAGCAATGGCATCTGCCCCTGTTTCCTTAGCAATTTCAATAAGACGTTTTGAAATAAGTGGACGTGCAATTGATGTTCCTAAAAGATAAGTCCCTTCATAAACGGTATTGGCTCGAAACATCGGAAAAACAAAATCACGCACAAATTCTTCACGCAAATCTTCAATGTAGATTTCTTTAACACCTAGCATTTCAGCTTTACGACGAGCAAGCTCTAATTCTTCCCCCTGCCCCAAATCTGCTGTAAAAGTCACAACTTCAACGCCTAGCGTACTTTGTAACCATTTGAGAATAATTGACGTATCCAATCCCCCCGAATAAGCCAAAACAACTTTTCTAATACTTTTCCACTTTTTCATTCTAAAGCTCTATACGAATTGTTCTTTTTTTCTAAAAAATTAAAACGACACAAGAAATATAAAAATAAATTCTCTTTAAACAACATTAAAAAGACTCAAAAAGCATAAATAAAGACGCCTCAAAGTATAAATAATGAACATTACTTAAAAATAAGAGGAGATTGACGTGTCATTTCTACCGGAGTGGTCTATTGTTGTACAATTTGCTTTAGCATCGTTGATTTTAGCACTTATTCCAGGACCTGATATGATGCTTTCTGTAGGACGAACCATTACACAAAGCAAAAAAGCTGGAATTATGTGCGCCTTGGGAAGTGCAACAGGATTTGCCATTCAGGTTACAGCTGTAGCACTTGGTTTATCAGCGCTTATTTTTGCTGCGCCACACGCTTTTGTTTTTCTGAAAATTGTTGGCGCCTTTTATCTTTTATGGTTTGCCTTTCAAGCATTAAGGAGAAACCCGACACTTTCCTTTGAACCAACATCTTCTAAACCTCAAAGCTCTAAACGTAACTATCTTGCTGGTATTGGAATTAATCTTCTCAATCCTAAAGTCATACTCTTTAACGCAACATTCTTACCACAATTTATCAATGCAAATGATCCTATGGCAACACAAAAGCTGCTCTTTTTAGGACTCTCTTATATTCCTATTTCTTTCCCCATTACAATTTCAGTCGTTTTTACAGCGCATAAACTTACCAAAATCCTTAAACAGAACCCTCTTTATCTTCGCTTTCTCGATTGGCTTATTGCAGGTACTTTTACCAGCTTTGCCCTCCATCTCCTTGTGGTTACAAAACATTGATTTATAAGTGTAATGTATCGCTTTTAATTTAAATAAAAAAACAAATATTATAAGATTTTTTCATTTCAAACCTGTTTATTTTGAATAAAACAATACCTTTCCTTTGTACATCACAAGAGAAGCTGGAGTTTTTGTATGGATAAAAACTATCTAAGAAAAGAATAAAAACACCTCTTATAAACCATCTCAAGTACTAAAAGCTGTTACAACATTGGGAGCTAAAAAATAGAATGGTGGTACCAATTTACACCTTTATTAAACATAAAGGTGTAGGAGTACAATACATTTCACAGAAGCTTTTTGTTATACTCCTCACAAGCATTATCGTGATATGAAGAGTGCACTAAGAGATACTTAAAAAACATATCAATGGATAACTCAATGGTATTTATATGTTAGATTCTCTGTTTTGCTTGTGATGCGTGATCTTATTTAAGAAGAATAATAAACAAAAGCATGAGGCACTGCACAATCTCCACTTTTTAAAAGGTATTACCGTAGATGCTTTTAAAAGACACAAAACCTAATTAATGAGTATGATAATAAGGTAGAAATTAGTTACAATCCTTAAGACTTCATATTCCCTCTAAATTAGGCTTCCTTCTTATTTCAGAGATTATGCAAACAGACTATAGACAATCTCTTACCCCATTTAGCATATAAACGCTGAAACTGTTCGTCTAGCACTTATCCAATCTTAATCTCTGTCTCACATATGCTATCGCACGAGGTTTGGATATTAATTTACAAACAAAAAAGCACAGACTTTATATCGCTTCGCTATATAGCTGAAAATTGTATTAACTAATGACCAGCAGCATTTTCAAGTCGCAAACGTTCAGATTTCCGTAAGCGCTCTGAAGCCGATTTAAGCTGTCCACATGCAGCTAAAATATCGCGTCCACGCGGTATCCGAATAGGAGAAGCATAACCCGCTTGATTAACGACATCAGCAAAACGCTCGATTTGATCCCAATCAGAACACTGATAGTTACTCCCTGGCCACGGATTAAAAGGAATTAAATTGATCTTAGCAGGAATCCCTTTCAATAGCTGAATCAATCGCTTTGCATCATCTAAACTATCATTGATATCTTTTAGCATAACATATTCAAATGTGATTCGCTTTGCATTAGAAAGACCAGGATAATTACGGCAAGCATCCATTAGTAAAGAAAGCGGATATTTTTTATTAATGGGAACAAGCATATCCCTTAATGTATCGTGTACTGCGTGGAGTGAAATCGCCAACATAACACCAATTTCTTCTCCGGTTCGGATAATTCCAGGAACAACCCCACTAGTTGAAAGCGTAATTCGACGTTTTGATAAAGAAAGTCCATCGCCATCAGAAGCAATCAATAAAGCTTTTTTAACAGCTTCAAAATTATAAAGAGGTTCTCCCATTCCCATCATAACAATATTGGTAATTTTGCGCCCTTCAATGGGAACAATTGCCCCATCAGGAGTATTCTTATCAGGAAAATCACCCAAACAATCACGTGCAACCAATAACTGTGCCAAAATTTCTTCTGCAGTCAGATTGCGAACAAGCATCTGTGTTCCTGTATGGCAAAAGGAGCAGGTTAACGTACACCCTACTTGCGATGAAAGACATAAAGTACCACGCCCTTCTTCAGGAATATAAACCGTTTCAATTTCAACAGGCCTTCCAGCTCCACGTGCAGGAAAACGTAAGAGCCATTTACGCGTACCATCTTTTGATATTTGTTCTCCAACAATTTCTGGGCGCGCAATGGAGAAATGACACTTAAGTGTTTCTTGCATTGCTTTAGAAATATTCAGCATCTCATCAAAATTTGAAACACCACGTACATAAAGCCAATGCCAAAGCTGACGCACACGCATACGCGTTTGATGCTCTGGTACACCAACTGTCTTTAAAGCTTGCATCATTTCGTCTTGCGACAAACCAATTAAAGAGAGCTTAGAACTCTCCTTCACGACCACATTATCTGTTTTTCGTGCAAAACATGAACCAACTGGTCTAAGGTCATAGGAAATGGCCATTGCTTTCTAATTCACATCACTATTTTAGAAGTTATCGAAACCTTAATGGCACTTTTGAGTTGCATTTAATGCAGCAGTGACCCCTTTTAAGGAATAAGTATAAGTGGTATGCGTTCCTCGTTTTGATATCGCTTTCACTGTCATATTGCTTCCAGCACGCATAGCAGAAACAAGCTGCTTTTCTAGCTCTGATGACGCCAACCAAGCTGAGGAATCTTTAGTGAAAAAATCAAAATCCTTACCTCCAATGGTCACTGTCACTCTAGACCCTTCTTGAAGGGAATAACCAGCCATGAACTGCGGTTCAAACGAAATAGGTGAATGAGAACGCTTGGTAACCAAGAAAAAGTTATCACCATGATTAACTGTCGTTGGAAGAGCCTTCAAAGGTACCGATAACACATAGCAAATCGTATTTTTGGGCGATTTATAAGAATAGGCTCCCCACGCTTCAAATTGATTTAAACGGCTTGGCGTTTGTGCATATGCCACTCCTGCTGTAACAAGAACCATTACAGATGCAGCAATAACAGTCTTTTCAAACATCTTCATTTAGCTCACTTCTTTAGTCTCTAACAAGATTTTCTTCATTGGAAAAATTCAACAAAAACTCCTCGATATTCATGTGTTATTGTCCTAATTCCTTCAATAAGCGAAATATTTTCAAACTAATCAAAATAGATTTCTACGTTTCATTATGACCTTTTAATCGTTACCAAAAAATAAACTTCTTATTCAATAACCACATTAAAAAATAACATCTTCATTTTACGCTACTTATTTCGTTTTTGTATAAAAAACGATTTCTTTAAGCTATAGAACCTCAAAACGAGATGAAAACATACCATCACACTATTAAGAAATAAACCATACTCTTTATATCACAAGCAATCTGATGCAAAATTTTGATTATATCACAAGCAATCTGATGCAAAATTTTGAAAATACACCCCGGACTCCCCGCAAAAAAGCTTAATCGCCTTACGAATATCACTTCTCGACTTTATGCATTCAATACATTTATGTTCGCAAAATACTCCACCTTTTACTCATTATAGTGCATTCATATTTCGTATTCAACATCGTCCCGATAACACTTTTTCTCAACCTTCAAAAGACCTTGTAAAAATAATAAAATATTATCAAGATATTAATAATAAAACATAAAGAATTTAGATTCTATCTCAATAATCACATACAACTTTGTTTCTTTTGATCTTATTTCCCTATATATTTCATCTCCAATTATTAATTTCTAAAATGATTTTAGTAGCTTATAATAGCTTAATCGTATTATTTTAATGTATCAGACGATATTTTTCTTTCTGTTATAAAAAACTTCTTAAGAATTCTTTTGGAAAGTCTCCTTATCTTATTTCTAAGTAATTTATAAAAAGAAATATAAAACTTTTTTCTATAGCAGTTCTAACATTACCATTTTTTAAACAATATTTTAATCAATTAAAGACACTTAAATAAATCTTCCTATGTATAAAAACTCTTTCACCCAACCTAAAGGTATAATTTTCATTCTTACCGTACAAAATTGTTTTTTAGCATGAGCTCTATACAACAGCAGACATCTAAATCATATCTATAAAATAGTTGATCTCTCCACTTGTGAAGAAGAAAGATGGCACCATAACACTATTTTCCAGCTCCCAATGTTTTGCTGCAACCCTCAATACTTGAGACGATTCATAAGAAGCATCTTTACCCCTTTCTTGTACAGTTTTTATCCACACGCTAATTCCGTTTACAACGTGCAAGGAAATGGTTTTGATTGATTCAACATAAACAAGTTTGGAATGAGAGAATTTTACAATATTCGGATCTCTCATCTAACATGCGAAATAGTGAATTATATTTAAAATCAATATCTTGCTATACTGAAGATACAATATATTTCTTATTTCTTCTTGAGCATTAAAATATTATCCCTAAACACTCAAACTCAACTTACAAAAAAATTCAATGCACAAATAAACTTTTCTGTTGATTTCTTTCTCGCTTTCAAAGGACGAAGATTCTTAATCCAATTTGGACTGAAAAAGTTTGGATTCTTGTCGAGCGGTCTCCTCTTTTCTTCCCACTCATGTGATTCACTTAACTAAAGGCTCTACAGACAAGTCCTGCTTAAAAATATTTACCACGCACTCTAAAAGCACTTAATATATTAAGAAGACTTACAGAATTTATCTCACTATATCTCAAATGACAGTGTTTTTACAGTATAACAGGATAAAAGAATCCACGAACATAATAATTAGATGCTTTAATATACGAGAACAAGAAAGGAAAAGCCCTTCGTTTTTGTTGGTTGCTCTTTAAAAAGAAGGTTCATTTAGAAGTAATTTTCTTAAATCTCATGACACAACCTTTTGTTATTAGTCTTAAGATGCAAATTATATTCTTTCCTACGCTCTGTAGTGCATAGCTCGCAATTTATACGCTCATAATACCTTTTAAGCTGCATTTGATTCTGAAGTCTGAATCAATAAAGCATAAAGCGCATTGGCATTATGCGTACTGCGCAACTTTTGTACAACATCAGTGTGACGCAAAACACGTGCGATCTGTGATAAAGCTTTTAAGTGATCTGCACCAGCATTTTCAGGTGCTAAAAGGAGAAAAACGAGATCTATAGGTTCGTCGTCAAGAGCTTCAAAATCAACAGGACTTTCAAGACGTGCAAATATACCAATGATCCGATTAATATCAGGTAATTTTCCATGAGGAATCGCAATACCTCCACCTAAACCCGTTGAACCAAGCTTCTCGCGTTGTAAAACAACATCAAAAATCACATGCTCACTAAGACCTGTTAGCTTGGAAGCTTTTTCGGCTAAAATTTGCAGAACCTGTTTTTTCGAATTAGCATTAAGAGCCGGAATGATCGCTTCCGGTGCTATTAACTCACTCAAATTCATACTTTAATTTTCCTCTTACACGCTAAAATGCTCATCAATAAACCTATAAACGCTATAGATACTTAATGTTCTTTCACTTTTCGCAACATCGCATGTGTTTTTACTTTTCAATTTATAATGGGTGATAGCTCAATACATCTCATATCACTTCTAAAACAACAATAAATAGTATTCGGATCATCATTAACGGCATAAGAAACCAAAGAAATGAAATTGTTCATAAAGTTAATTTCCTTACGACTCTAAAAAAGGCCATTATTCATAAATTTATTAAACTTGTCATAAGAGTTGATGTATAATCCGCCATCAGAGTTTTTCTTTCTTTAAAAATGAGCCCTTAAATTAAGATGAAAAGCATACTGAGCAAAATGGATCTTTACTTTGAAAATTACTGTATAGCTTGAACATCGACTTATAACAAGAATATAAAGATTTTTAGAAATTTAATGATTATTTTAAAAGATTTATAGATTTAGCCTGATATCTGTAGCCAAGCTCCTATTTTCAAATAGGCGATATAAACCAATAAAATACGACAACTCCTATTGAATAACCGCAATATATAACCGGTGCTCCCATCAAAATACCTAAAACAGCATTATCGATATGTTATTTGATTCGACAGAAAAAATATGGTGAATATCTCTTACCTTTCAATAATACATACATTTATTGAGAGCTTCATTTATCACTCATTATCACGTTAATCTAGTGATATCTTTTCTATGATATAATTATGAGTAAGCTAAACTTATAAAACAACAAACTAACCTCTAATGATAAAACCTTTTTCACCACTCAATAACAACATTAAGGTTATAGTCATAAAAGAAGTTTTGGCATAAATAAGGAGATTTTCAGTAATAATGTTTGGTTAAACTTAAATGGAAACTTGTGAAAGCTGTAAAATCAAAGAGAAAACTGATTTCCCAAATAAATTCTGCGTACATCAACGTTGTTGATAATATCGTTAGGACAACCGTGAACTAACACCCGCCCTGTATGAATAATATAAGCGCGATCGACAAGCCCTAATGTCTCACGTACATTATGATCCGTTATTAAAACACCAATGCCACGCCTCGTTAAATGACGAATAAGTTGTTGAATATCGAAAATAGCGATAGGATCAATTCCTGCAAATGGTTCATCAAGTAACATAAAATGGGGACGAGAAGCTAAAGCGCGCGCAATTTCAAGTCGCCGACGTTCACCTCCAGATAACGAAAGCGCAGACATTTTACGTAAATGATCAATTTTAAATTCATGTAAAAGGCTATCTAACTCTTCACGTTGTTTAAGACGATCTTTTTCAACGACCTCTAAAACAGCTTTAATGTTATTTTCTACTGAAAGACCACGAAAAATAGACGCTTCCTGTGGAAGATATCCAATACCTAGACGCGCACGTCGGTACATCGGAAGATGCGTAATATCAAATCCATCAATTTTAATCGAGCCTCCATCAGATTTTATGAGCCCTGTCACCATATAAAAACAAGTTGTTTTACCTGCCCCATTGGGTCCTAAAATGCCAACGGCTTCTCCCGTACGAATGCCAAAAGAAACACCATTAACTGTTCGTCTTCCTCGATAAACTTTAATCAAATTACTGGCAATCAAGGTCCCTTTTAAGGGATTTTTTGAAGCTTCACTTTCAAGATTATACCTATCAGTCTGTTTTTTTCTTTTGATTCCAAACATGAAATCTTAATGGCCATTCTTTTGATTTTGTTTTAAAATAATAGAAACACGACCTTTTTTCTTAGGCGTCTCACAACCTTCTAAAAAAGCCTTTCCGCTTTCCATATTTGCCGTTAGTTTGCACCCCGTTGCCACATTATCACCATCAGTTAACACAACATGATTCCCTGTCAAACTCATCATTTTTGACTTTCCATCAAAAACACCTTTATCACCCGTAGCAACTTGCGTAGCAATTTTTATATAAACTTTTCCTAAAGCTTCCATTTTTTGTATACTCGACGAACCAAATAAAGAAACAGATGATGCCTTTGTATCTTCCTTGTTTTTATCAATTTCTTTATATGCTTTATCGTAGTAAACAACTAATTCTGCCGTTCTTAAAAGACGTTCACCTTGCACCACTGAAACATCACCCTTAAAAAGTGCTATCCCTTCTTTATCACGTATTTCCAAAGAATCTGCATGAAGTTCTACCGGTTCTTTGTCGTTTGATAGACTTATTCCAAAATGAGTCCCTTCAGCATATCCTAAAACTGCTCCTTCTCCTAACATTCCCATGCTAAAAGCTAACATCACACCTATCCATCTTTTGTACGATTTCATTATTTCAATTCTTCTGTTTGTATATACACATACTTCTCTTTATAAATATCCTTTAAAGATTTGTATTGATATTCCGTCATTGCTTTTGAAGCACTAAATGCACATCACCATGGAAATATATGTTTTTTCCTTTTTCTCGAATTTGTAAGGCGTTTGCAGCAAGATGCAAACCGGCCTGCTGAATATTAACACGTTGATCTGTTTTTAACTGTCCCTCGGATAAGTTAATACTAGCTGACATAAATTGTACCATCATCCCATCGTTCGTTGTAATGGTGAATGGCTTATTCAACTGTAAAAAACCATTAATGTTATCGTAAACCCCCCCTTGTGCTGAAAGAAAAACCTGTCTTTGTTGGCCCATAAATGCTCTAGCTGTAATGTTTTGCAACCCAATCATTCCAGCGTGTGTATGGTCTTGAAATGCCTTTTCTGCTTTAAGCCAATAAGGTTCATGAGCACGCGTATACCCTTCTAATTTTGGATTAAGCATCGTCAAATTCATCACGCCACTTTCTCCATTATTCAAAGGCATAGAATCAGAAGTAACGGGAACCAAGAAAAACGTAAACCAGCAAAAAACCAGCGCTGAAAGCAACGCTAAGAGAGGCAAAAAAATTTTTAATACGCTAATGCGACGCGAATGACGGGATGCTTTTTTTAAAACATCTCCAAAAGATGATTGCGTTGAAAAGGCTTCATAATGTTTGTGTACGGACATACTCTCCTGATCTCTTAAATACTCCGCATTTTTAATCTGTATACCCTTTATAGAAGGTATTTTCAAATTTTGTTTCTTGCAATTTGTTTTTTCTTGATTTTATTTTGCTTTTATCCGTTTATATATTGTAATATTATGCATGGAGTGCACAATTACGAAATTTTTTTGTGTGAAAGTGAGGCTATTGTGGTAAAATCAGAGCTTGTGCAAATTATTGCTCGTCATAACCCGCATCTTTTTCAACGGGATGTGGAGAATATTGTAAACGCTATTTTTGAGGAAATTGCAACAGCACTTGCAAATGGCAATCGCGTTGAACTTCGTGGATTTGGAGCTTTTTCTGTAAAAAGCCGTTCAGCCCGTAATGGACGTAATCCACGAACAGGTGAAGCCGTTTCTGTTGAAGAAAAGTGGATTCCTTTTTTTAAAACTGGCAAGGATTTACGCGACCGTCTTAATCAGTGAGAAACTTATGATAATTAAACGTATTCTTCTAACAAGTATCAGTGTGATTCTCGCAGCGGTTTTGATTGTTTTTATCGTGGCTAATCGTCAAATGGTTCCGTTAACCCTTGATCCTTTTCGAGCAAATCCTGAAAGTTTTACTTATCATGCTCCCCTCTTTATATGGCTCTTTATTTTCTTTGGTTTTGGTATTTTATTAGGAAATCTGATCAGTTGGTTTTCCTATCACAAATACAAAAAAGCTCTCAAAAAAAGTAAAGCCGAGATTGAAAAATTGAAAACATCTATCACAAATCTGGTATAATGGTATTTAAATGAAATCTTTTCTCTCTGTATTCTATATTCAGTACAGAGTTAAAAGTGCTCTTTTTCTTTTTTTATACATGTTTTAATTGACTTTAGCTTTTTTGCACTTTTACGAAACATTTAAGAGCTTTATAATATATTTTTATACCTCATATACCGTGATACAAAACATGCCCCCACAATGCTTTCAATCCTCCCATAATAATAGATATCCGCAGGAAAAGCTGCCCCTTATTTTAGAAACGGGTATAAGCGAAAACTATGCTCTCATTGATTCTGGTCATGGACAAAAATTAGAACGTTATGGAGCTTACCGCATTATTCGACCAGAAGGTCAAGCACTATGGAAACCCGCTTTATCACAGAAACAATGGGCTGATGTGGACGCTATTTTCACGGGAAATCGTGATGAAGAAGGGGTTGGTCGTTGGCATTTTCCTAAAAAGCCACTTAATGAGACATGGCCACTTTCTTGGAATGGACTGTCTTTTCTAGGCCGTTTTACTTCTTTTCGTCATGTGGGAGTTTTTCCTGAACAAGATGCCCATTGGCGCTCTATGGAAGAACAAATTGTTAAAGCCGAACGCCCTATAAAATTGTTGAATCTTTTTGGCTATACAGGTATTGCCTCTTTGATTGGAGCACGAGCGGGTGCGAATGTTACCCATGTTGATGCTTCTAAAAAAGCCATTGCGTGGGCAAAAGCTAATCAAGAAAGAGCAGGATTACCAGATCATTCTATTCGCTGGATTTGCGATGATGCTATGAAATTTGTCGAGCGTGAACTGCGTCGTAAGAAAAGCTATGATATGATTCTCCTTGATCCCCCTGCTTATGGGCGTGGACCCCATGGTGAAGTTTGGCAACTGTTTGATCATTTACCAGATATGATCACAAATTGTCGTAAACTTCTCTCTGATAAACCGCTCTCTGTTGTGCTTACAGCTTACTCTATTCGTGCTTCCTTCTTTGCACTTCATGCTTTAATGCGTGATGCATTTGTAAATCTTGGTGGTAAGGTCGAATCAGGAGAACTTATTTTGCGTGAAGAAGTTGCAGGACGCGCTCTTTCTACTTCCCTTTTTAGCCGTTGGATTGCTTGAATATGTTTAGACCTAAAACTGGCAAAGTGAAAGAAATTACTTCTCTTAGCAACCCCATTATAAAAGATCTTAAAGCGCTCAGCCAAAAGAAAAATCGTAATAAAGAAGGTCTTTTCATGGCAGAGGGATTGAAGTTGGTCATTGATGCTCTCGATCTCGGCTGGACAATACAGACGCTTATTTTTTCTAAAAGCAAAATCGGTAATGCTGCTATCGAAAATATTGCTGCACGCGTTGTAGCCAATGGTGGTTTTGTGATTAAAGCTTCACAAAAGGTTATGGAATCACTTACCCGACGCGATAATCCACAAACAGTTATTGGTATTTTTAAACAAAAATGGCAACCTCTTGAAATGATAACTGAACAGACTAAAGATGTTTATATCGCGCTTGATCGTGTGCGTGATCCTGGAAATCTTGGTACCATTATCCGAACTGCCGATGCCGTAGGTGCTAAAGGTGTTATTTTAATTGGCGAAACAACAGACCCTTTCTCGCCTGAAACAGTTCGTGCAACTATGGGATCAATTTTCTCTATACCGCTTTATCGTTTTGATGAAAGCGCCTTTTTAAACTGGTCTGCTCACTTTAAAGGCATGATCGTTGGCACGCATCTTAAAGGATCTCTGGATTATCGGACACTTGATTTCAAAAATGGTCCTGTTATCCTTTTAATGGGAAATGAAAAACAGGGATTATCAGATATTCTTACAAGGCGGTGTAATAAACTCGCGCGTATTCCACAAAGTGGACGTGCTGATTCGCTTAATCTAGCAGTAGCAACAGCTGTTATGCTTTATGAAATCCGTCGCCCTTATTTAATACTGGAACCATGTGAGGAAAAACATGATTCGTAAATCACTCCCTTTTCTTCTCTTGGGCTTGGCTTTTACAGTAGTACTTGATCAAGCTGTCAAATACTGGATTATGCACAATATGCCTTTAGGAACAGAAATTTCGCTTATTCCTTTTCTTTCCCTTTATCATGTGCGCAATTCTGGCATTGCATTTTCATTTTTTTCTTCCTTTTCTCACTGGGGAATCATCGCCATCACGATCATTGTGATTATCTTTCTTCTATGGTTATGGAAAAATACTGAATATAATAAGTCTTTAATGCGCTTTGGTCTTATCCTTATTATTGGAGGAGCAATAGGCAATCTTATTGATCGTATTCGCTTTCATCATGTCACTGATTATATCCTTTTTCATATTGATGATATCTTTCATTTTGCTATTTTCAACCTTGCAGATAGTTTTATCACTCTTGGTGTTATTGCCATCCTTATTGAAGAATTGCGTACTTGGATGAAGGCAAAACGTCATTCCAACAGCACATCTTCTCATTGATATGTTCAGCGCCTTAAAAACCAGAGGTTATTAATCATCACAAGTCTGATTACGCATTGATTTTTCTCAATCAATTCTTGTTTCTAATAATTTCATGTATTTCTTTTCATGGAATTATAAGACCTTACTTTCACTTGATCTTTATATACTTGATCCGTGTAAAAGGAATGAACTCAAATAGAAACCAATAATTTTTTATTCATATGTCCTATATCCCATTCTGAGAGGAAATATTTTACAGCATTTAAATTCTGTTCATTTGCTTAAAACAATTACTTTTCATATGTTTTTTAGTTTTTACAGGCGTCATTTTTACAGTGTTTTTCTTAAGCGCTTCGTGTAAAAACACCCCTCTTTTATTTATATTGCTTAATAAGCAACATCTTTTAACTATTTTCAATGTTTTATTTATAATACAACATATTGATATATAATGATAGTTTACCATTTTGTATATTGAATGAGAACCCTAAATTTCTTTTATTTCGAACTTTCGCATGTTGAATTAATTAAAACCATGTCTTTTACACACCAATCTTGCTTGTGTGGAGCAAGCAAATAAATAACCTTGATTGATTTAATATAAGAAAATTTGTCATCAGAGAATCTTACGATATTCGGAGAAGAATTTAGCATACAAAACGATAATTTATTATTATATATCAGTTTTTATATAAAAAGATTCAATTCAATAGGTCTTCTAACCGTATAGAGCAGATGCAATATTGTAAGTTGAAAAACAGTGCGACGACATTTGCCTCTCTCTTCATCAAAGCAAAGACAGTTGATACCTTACAGAGAATTATATTACACAATTTCTATGAACAGTAAAAAAATTTTAAGTATAGTCTTTTTATCTTGCAAAAATATGGCAAAAAATGGAAATATTATTTCATCAAAATAAACTATTTCCTTACCAATTTGTAAGGTTCCTTCTTCAGATAAATCTCTTGTAATTTTTAAATAAATCTCCATAATAAGAGCAGATGTGCTGGAATTCCGCCAGTGATTCTTAGGGTTTTTGTGTTAGCCAATTTAGGGCTTATACGAAGTGTTTATCTGTAATGACAGAGGTACTTTTAAACCCCAATATCTGACGGAACATATGCTAAAGGATTTTATATTATGGCTAATTTTAAAAATTTACGTTCGGCGCCTGCTTCTCATGCCGATGCATCAATTGATCTGGGATTGCGCGACTATATGTTGGGTGTCTACAATACAATGGCCATTGGTTTGCTTATTACAGCTGCTGCCGCTTATGCAATTGTATCATTAGCAACGACAACAGATATGAGTCAAGCAGCAGCTCAAATCAATAGCAGTGTTTATTTAACATCTTTTGGAGTAACATTTTATACATCACCATTCTCTTATATTGTTATGTTTGCACCACTCATAGCGGTCTTATTTCTCAGTTTTAAAATTAATACACTGAGCACAAATACTGCTCGTAGCCTCTTTTTTGGTTATGCTGCTCTGGTTGGTCTTTCACTATCTTCAATCGTTTTGCGTTATACGACAGAAAGTATTGTACAAACCTTTGTTATTTCCGCTGCAACTTTTGGAGCTCTTTCACTTTATGGATACACAACAAAGCGTGATCTTACAGCAATCGGTTCATTCTTATTTATGGGATTGATTGGTTTGTTACTTTCTATGATTGTGAACATTTTTCTTGGATCAAGTGCTTTGCAATTTGCTATCTCCGTTATTGGTGTTTTTATCTTTGCTGGTTTAACAGCTTACGATACTCAAAACATTAAGTTGATGTATTACGAAGGAGATGAAGGTGATACAAGAGGACGTAAAGTTATTATGGGTGCATTGAATCTTTATCTTGATTTCATCAATATGTTTGTCTTCTTGCTACAATTTCTTGGTTCAAACCGTGATTGATTTTAAAAGATCATCGCTTAATGAAAGAACCTTGTTTCCAAAAGAAACAAGGTTCTTTTGTTTTTAGTGTAAGTTTTTACCCTTTGCCTCTTAGAGATTGTATTCTTTTCGCAAAATGACAAAAATACCTTATAAGCAAAAGTTTCCTTGGTTTACCGGTTTTATCCAACAAAAGCTCCATAATTCCCTTTTAAAGGCAATCTATAGCCGCTCTTATCATCAACCAAACATCATCAAGCCAAATGATAATTATGATCTAACCGTTGCTTCCTATAATGTGCATAAATGTGTAGGTATTGATAAAATTTTTAATCCTACACGTATTGTACGTGTTATTAATGAATTACAAGTTGATATCCTTGCTCTTCAAGAAGCAGATAAACGTTTTGGAGAGCGCGTTGGTTTGATTAATCTTCAGCTATTAAAAACTGAAACTGGCTTGATTCCTGTGCCTCTCAATACCATGTCACCTCATGGTCATGGTTGGCATGGGAACGCTCTTTTTTTGCGAAAGGGATATGTACGTGAAACTTTACAAGTCACTCTTCCTGGTATTGAACCACGTGGGGCTGTAATTGTAGAATTGGAAATGCAAGCAGGCCCTATTCGTATTATTGCGGCTCATTTTGGCTTATTACGTTATTCTCGTAAACAACAAACAAAAATGCTCCTTGCAATTTTGCAAAAACGCTCCCTTATGCCTACACTCCTCATTGGAGATTTTAATGAATGGCGGATAGGAAAAGGCTCATCTTTGAACCATTTTTCTCCCTATTTTGATAACACACTTGAAGTTGTGCCAAGCTTTCCTTCGCGTTTTCCTCTTTTAGCCCTTGATCGCGTTTTTGCTTTTCCCCACCAATTGGTAACAAATATTGAAAATCATCATTCACCACTTGCACGTATTGCCTCAGATCATTTGCCTATAAAAGCCTACCTTAATCTTGCCAACGCCATGAATGTTCTTGAACATAAAATAAATAAAAAAAGTTAATGTGCCTCATCCCAATTTTGAGCTGTCATGACTTTTACTTCAAGGGGTACAGATAAAGATAAAACCGGCATTGTAGCATTTTCCATAACATTTTTAACAACGTCCATGGTTTTTTTACTCTCTTCTTTTGGTACTTCAAAAATCAGTTCATCATGTACTTGCAGCAACATTTTTGCTGATAGATTTTCTCCTTTTAAAACATCTTCCATCTGTATCATAGCGCGGCGAATAATATCTGCAGCAGAGCCTTGAATCGGGGCATTAATAGCTGCCCGTTCATTAAGGGAACGAATTTTTACGTTCTTTGCTTTTATTTCTGGATAATGGATACGACGTCCAAAAATTGTTTCTACATAACCATTTTCACGTGCAAAGTTTTTTGTCTTTTCCATATAATCTTTAATTCCTGGAAACCTTTCAAAATACAATTGAATATAACGACCCGCTTCTTGGCGTGAAATTCCTAATTGATTGGCTAAGCCAAAAGCTGAAATACCATAAATGATACCAAAATTAATCGCTTTTGCACGCCGTCGTATATCTGAATGCATTCCCTCTATTGCAACGCCAAACATTTGTGACGCCGTTATAGCGTGAATATCGTGTCCTTTAGCAAAAGCTTCTTTTAATGCTTTTATATCCGCAATATGTGCAAGAATGCGTAATTCAATCTGACTATAATCAGCAGAAAGCAACACGTGCCCTTTGGGAGCAATAAAAGCTGTTCGAATTTTACGTCCTTCAGCAGTTCGTACTGGAATATTTTGCAAATTTGGCTCTGATGATGACAATCGCCCTGTTGATGTTATTGCCAAAGAATAATTCGTATGAACACGCCCTGTTTTTGGTAAAATATAAGAAGGCAAAGCATCGGCATAGGTAGATTTTAGCTTTGCAAGTTGACGCCACTCAATAATTTTACGCGGTAATAGATGACCTTCAGCAGACAACTCTTCTAAGGTCTGTGCAGAAGTTGACCATTGTCCGCCCTTGGTTTTAGCGCCTCCAGGTAATCCCATTTTGCCAAAAAGGATATCCCCCAATTGCTTTGGTGAAGCAAGGTTAAACTTTTCACCAGCTTGTTTATAAATTTCCTCTTCTAGAATCAAAGTAGCTTGCGCCAATTCTCCTGAAAGGCGCAATAAAATCTGCTTATCAACAAGAATCCCACGTTCTTCCATTCTTGCAAGAACTTCTATGAGTGGTCGATCAAGACGATCATAAATTTTTGCCATTTTTTGAGCAACAAGTTGCGGTTTCAAAACTTGCCAAAGGCGTAGCGTTATATCGGCATCTTCCGCCGCATAAAGGGTAGCTTGTTTTAAATCTACTTGTGCAAAAGAAGTAATTTTTTTTCCTTTATGCGTTAAATCCTTATAGGCAATTGGTTTATGTCCAAGCCAACGTTCAGACAAATCATCCATATTATGGGTTAAAGTTCCAGCATCAAAAGCATATGACAAAAGCATAGTGTCATCAAAAGAACGTATAACAATGTCGTATTGCTTCATCACCAACCAATCATATTTTATATTCTGACCAATTTTTAACACCGCTGAATCTTCTAATAGCGGTTTTAAAAGTGCCAAAGCTTTTTGGGTCTCAATCTGCGAGGCAATACGCCCATCCCTTAAAAGGTCCTCTTTTTCCTCAAAATGTTCAAGTGGTATATAGGCTGCTTTTCCTGGTTGTAATGCGAGTGAAAAACCAACAAGCTTTGCTTGCATCGGATCAAGAGAGGTTGTTTCAGTATCAAAAGCAAAAAAGCCCTGTTCTTGTGCTTGCCATAACCATTCTTTTAAAGTTTCCTCCTCAAGAATCGTTGTGTAAGTATCTCTTGTAATTTTTTGAGACAGTGCTTGATCTTTACGTTTTTGTGCAAAAACTTGTGGAGAATTTTCAGAAAAATTATGAAAAGATGCACGTTCAGTATTTTTTATATCTAAATCATGTCCATAGCTTAGTTTTTCCCATTCAACATCTATATCAAGTGCATCAATAACAGCTGCATCACATGTTGTTGCCTCTGCTATACGACGCGTTAATGTTGAAAACTCCATCGCTTTCAAAAAAGCAATTAAACGCGGACCATTTTGTGGCTCCAAAATAAAATCATCTAAATCACTGTCTATAGGGACATCTGTTTTAAGCCTAACAAGCTCACGGGAAATTTTAACTTGTTCTCTATAAGCTTGAATGTTTTCACGCCGTTTTGTTTGTTTAATTTCTGTTACGCGTTGCAATAAAAGATCAAGAGAACCAAATTCATTTAACAACTGGGCTGCAGTTTTGGGACCAATGCCTGGAATACCCGGTATATTATCCGTTGAATCTCCAATCAAAGCTTGTAAATCAATCATTTTTTCAGGTTCAACACCCCATTTTTCTATAACTTCTGAAATACCTATATGCTTATCTTTCATTCCATCATATAAGGACACATGTGTATTTACGAGTTGCATAAGATCCTTATCAGAAGAGATAATGGTTGTCTTTGCTCCAACCTTCGTTGCCAATTTTGCATAAGTAGCAATTAAATCATCCGCTTCAAAACCTTCCTTTTCAATACAAGGCAAATTAAAAGCTTTTGTTGCTTGGCGTATCAGAGAAAATTGAGGAATTAGATCTTCAGGAGGTTCAGCGCGATTCGCTTTATATTGAGGATAAATTTGTTTCCGAAAAGTATCAGATGAATAATCAAAAATAACAGCAAAATGTGTTGGAACAATACCCATAGCTGTATTACGAGCATCACAAAGTAATTTCCATAACATATTACAAAAACCAGCTACCGCTCCTACAGGGAGTCCATCCTTTTTACGTTTTAAAGGCGGCAAAGCATAGTAAGCACGAAAAATGTAGCCTGATCCGTCAACCAACAAAAGATGATCTGTTGCTTTCATGACAATTTTATTTCTCCATTTCAGCTAAAAAACAAATTACCTGTATATATTTTTTTCATTTTTATTTTATTTTTTTACTTTGCCTCTAAAAAGCCATTTTTTCTTTCCATAAGACATGAAGTCGTTGCACTTTATATTAAGTACCTAGAGCTTTTCTTTGCTGTTACAGGATTAATAGCTTTCATTTTGCTCCTCCTATGATAGCTGAGGTACAATGTGACGACAAGGTCGTTGTGGTGTTCCCCTCCCCACAACGACCGTTTTTTTGGTATCCATATTTTATATTTTTAACCTTAAATAGCTTGTTTAGAGAAAAGATAAGAATATTATTCATAAACTTTGAAGTTATTCCACAGAGCTTTTTCACCCATTTTATTGATAAAATCAGCATGCAATCTTTTTTCTTGCGCACTCAATCTTGAAGGTAAAGCCTGTGGGCGAAATTTAACTGCATAAGGCATATCTTTGTCACTTTGAGTATGTTCATCAACACTCTTTCTGTTATCAAAACCCAATATGCCCTGCTTTCCACCAATCAATTCAATATAAACATCGGCCAAAATCTCTGCATCAAGTAAAGCACCATGAAGAACACGATGGCTGTTATCAATTCCAAAACGTTTGCATAAAATATCAAGAGAATTAGGACCCATAGGGAATTTACGCCGTGCCATAGCCAATGTATCAAGAATATTATCAACACTGATGAGCGGCTTATTGACGCGTTTTAATTCTGCATTAATAAAACCAATATCAAAACTCGCATTATGCGCAATCATTATCGCACCATTAATAAATTCCAAAAATTCATCAACAATATCACTAAAACTTTTCTCGTTTTTTAAGCGTTCATTGGTTAATCCGTGAATTGCTACAACTTCATCAGGAATAATAACGCCTTCAGGGTTTAAATAAACATGAAATTGGCGCCCTGTAAGATAACGATCAACCATTTCTACACAACCAATTTCGATTATGCGATCTTTCTCTTTATCTAAACCTGTTGTTTCTGTATCAAAAATAATTTCACGCATGATTTTAATTCTTTAGCAATTTTTTTATCACATCAAAAACCTGTTTACGTGTATTTTCTAAATCTTTCCCTGTATAAATAATAAAATCAGCACGTTCTCGTTTTTTTTCATCTGGCATTTGTTGGGCATTGATAAAGGCAAATTTTTTCTCATTCATACCTTGGCGAATCATGACACGTTCTTTTTGCATTTCTGGTGGAGCAGAAACAACAATAACGCTATCTACACGATTTTCACCATTTGTTTCAAACAGAAGTGGAATATCAAGAATAACTAATTTTTCCCCTTGATTGCGCGCTGTATCAATAAATTCTTGTTCTTTTTTTTGCACCAAAGGATGAATTATTTTTTCTAATGTTTGTAATTTTTCCTTATCATCAATCAAAATTTCAGAAAGTTTCAAACGGTTAACTTCATCGTTTTCAACAACACTAGGAAAAATACGCTCTATGAGTAACAAAACTGGCTCACTTTTATAGAGTTGTTGTACCGCCTCATCAGCACTAAAAACAGAAATACCCGCTTGTCTGAAAAAATCAGCAACTGTTGATTTTCCCATAGCTATTGATCCAGTTAATCCTATAATTTTCATTCTCTTTCTTCACTCATATCCTCTAAAATGGCTGTCCTTAACGCTTTTGTTACCTGTGGTTTTATTCCAAACCACCGTTCAAATCCTATAACAGCCTGATGTAGAAGCATCCCAAGCCCATCAACCGTTTTGAGATCACAAGCCTTTGCCTGTTGTAAAAAAGGAGTTATCAATGGTGTATAAACAATATCTGTTACTAATGCCGTTGTTTTTGCTTTATGAAAATCGCAAAAAAAAGAATCACTTTTTTCTTCTGGACTTTTTATGCCAATAGAGGTTGTATTAACAATCAAATCAGCTTGATGAAGTATTTCATGGATTTTATGCCAATCGTAAACTTTAATGATTTTTCCAAAATGCTGAGCTAAATTATCAGCGCGCTGTTTTGTACGGTTAATTAAATAAATTTGTTCAAATCCGCGTTTTTTTAAAGCATATAGGATAGCGCGTGCAGCGCCCCCAGCCCCAAAAACAAGAGCCGTTTCCCCTCCCCAATCAGATGCAAAATCATCAAGATTAGCACTAAAACCATAGGCATCACTGTTTGTGGCACAAAGTTTATCTCCTTCATACCAAAGTGTATTAGCAGCACCTATCATTGTTGCTCTCTCGTCTTTATAATCTGCTAAACGAAAGGCTTCCTGTTTATGAGGCAAAGTAATATTTCCTCCACAAAAGCCCATTTTTTGTAAAGAAACAATAAAATGACTAAATTCTTCGGATGTTACTTCCTGTGCAAGGTATTCTCCTTGTAAACTATATTGTTTAAGCCAAAAATTGTGAATTCTTGGCGATTTTGAATGATGAATAGGAGAACCAACAACAAAAGCACGCGGATAATTTGTCTTTTTTATTATTAAGTTAACCATCAATAATTCCTAAGTGGCGCAATTTTATGAGTAGAGGCAGCAAAGGTAAACCAACAATGGTAAAAAAATCTCCTTCAATTTTTTCAAAGAGATGAATCCCTTCTCCTTCAATTTGATATACTCCTACGCTGTTTAGAACATCTTTTCCTACGCGTGCTAAATAACGTTCAATAAATTCTAACGAGAGTAAACGTACAGACATATGTGCACTAAAAGCTTCAACCCAAATTTTTTGACCATTTTTAAATAAAGCTACCGCACTATGAAGAGAATGGGTTTTTCCTGATAACTCACATAAACGTTGATGTGCTTCCTTAATATTTCTTGCTTTATGAAAAACTTTACCTTCCAAATCAAGAACTTGATCACAACCAATAACGAAAGCATCAGGAAAACGATCTGAAACATTTTTTGCTTTTGCACTTGCAAGAAAACAGCTAAGTTCTTTAGGTGTTTTTTCTTTTGTTGTTTTTTCTACTTCTCTCTCATCAAAAGAAGCGCCTTCAATTAAAAAATTTAAACCTGCCTTTTTCAACAACTGTGCACGATAAAAACTAAGAGATGCTAATATTAACGTATCTGCGTCCATGAGGATTTTCTCTCACTTTCCTTCACGAAATCGTGATAAAAGTTCAAATATTGCAGCAGCAGTTTCTTCAATAGAGCGCCTCGTGACATCAATAATAGGCCAACCAAAACGTTCGCAAATGCGTTTTGCATGGATTAATTCTTCAGCTATGCTGATACGATTAGTATAATTATCAAGAGCAAAACCTTCTCCTAAATCTCTATTTTGACGAATATGTGAGATTCTTTCAGCTGAAGCAATTAAACCAATAATTAAAGAATTTTTTACCTCTAAAAGAGATTCTGGCAAATCAATTCCTGGAATAAGAGGAACATTAGCCGTTTTGATTCCACGATTTGCTAAATAGATGCTTGTTGGCGTTTTAGAGGTTCTTGAAATTCCTACAAGAATTACATCCGCTTCAGATAAGCTACTGGAAGACTGTCCATCATCATGCTCTATTGTAAAATCCAGTGCCTCAATACGACGAAAATAATCTGCATTAAGATCATGTTGTGCACTAACACGTAAATGAGTTGGCATTCCAAGGTAAGACTGAAAAGCATTTAGAACAGGATACAATATATCAATACAGGGAACTTCTATTTTTTTGCATTTTTTTTGAAGGAGTAGTTTAAGTTCTTCATCAATCATTGTGTAAAGAACAATACCTGGCTCTTGTTGTATTTCATCAAGAACTTTTTGTAACTGTATTTTATTACGAATCATAGGATAGATATGCTCTGTTGCCTGACACATTGCATATTGGGATGCTACAGCTCTTCCAACAGAAATTAATGTCTCCCCCGTTGCATCAGAAAGCATGTGTAAATGAAAGAATTTTTTTTCTTTTGTCACAAAAATTTTAACTCCTTGTTAAGACATGTGTATATATCCTCACTGTTTTTTATAAAACTAAAATTTATGAAAAATTCTCCTTTTTTATGCACAAATTAAATGCTTGTGATAATATTATCCCCTCTTATAAAAAAGAGGGGATAATATCTTTAAGATAGTGTTATTTTTATTCTTTTTTCAGTTCCTTTTGTGGATAAAATTGAGGATAAATAATAATCCACACTAAACACAGTTATAAATAAGAATAATCCTTTCTTTAATATAAATTTATTAATATAAATTTCTGTAAAAAATACTTTTGAATAACATTTCATTGATGCTATAATTTTAACTCATATTTTTGTTATTAAAATAATTAAATACTATTTGGATTTTATATTTTTTCAAGTTTTTCATATAATTACTTAATATTACAGGAACAAATTTCATATAAATGGTACTTGCAGATTAAAAAAATTGAGTGTAGGATATTTTTTCTTAAAGAATATTTCACTCATAAATTTCCATAAATTATTTAGAACAATCTTCTCCTTAATTACAAAGAGCATATTTCATGCAAAAAATGAAACTACAAGAACTTAAAAGCAAAAATCCCGTTGAGCTTGTTTCTTTTGCTGAAACATTAGAAGTTGAAAATGCCTCCCTTATGCGCAAACAAGAATTAATGTTTGCTATCTTGAAAAAACTTGCTCTACAAGACGTTGAAATTATAGGAGAAGGTGTTGTCGAAGTTTTACAAGATGGATTTGGATTCTTGCGCTCTGCTGATGCTAATTATCTTCCTGGACCTGATGATATCTATCTTTCACCTGCACAAATACAGTCGTTTTCTTTAAAAACAGGCGATACAATTGAAGGCCCCATACGTAGTCCAAAAGAGGGAGAACGTTATTTTGCTCTCCTTAAAATTAATACAATTAATTTTGAAAAACCTGAAAAGATCCGTTATAAAATTCACTTTGATAATCTTACTCCCCTCTATTCAAATGAACGTTTTCAAATGGAAATACAAGATCCTACAGAGAAAGATATGTCATCACGTGTGATTGATTTGATATCTCCATTGGGAAAAGGACAGAGGGGACTAATTGTTGCACCACCACGGACGGGAAAAACAGTTTTACTTCAAAATATTGCTCATTCTATTACCACTAATCATCCTGAATGTTATCTCATTGTTCTTTTAATTGATGAACGACCAGAAGAGGTTACTGATATGCAGCGTTCAGTAAAAGGAGAAGTGGTTTCTTCTACTTTTGATGAACCTGCAATACGTCACGTACAAGTGGCAGAAATGGTCATTGAAAAAGCCAAACGTCTCGTTGAATATGGGCGTGATGTTGTTATTCTCCTCGATTCTATTACACGTCTTGGGCGTGCATATAATACAGTTGTTCCTTCTTCGGGTAAAGTTTTAACAGGTGGTGTGGATGCAAATGCCCTACAGCGTCCAAAACGTTTTTTTGGTGCAGCACGTAATATTGAAGAAGGCGGATCTTTAACCATTATTGCAACGGCTTTGATTGATACAGGAAGTCGTATGGATGAGGTTATTTTTGAAGAATTCAAAGGAACAGGTAATTCGGAAATTGTTCTTGATCGTAAAGTTGCTGATAAACGTATTTTCCCTGCTATGGATATTTTAAAGTCAGGAACGCGTAAGGAAGAACTTCTGGTAGAACGACAAGATTTACACAAAATTTTTGTTCTTCGTCGTATTTTAGCATCTATGAATGTAACTGATGCAATTGAATTTTTGATTGATAAATTAAAGCAAACAAAAAATAATAGTGAATTTTTTGATTCAATGAATACGTAGAGTCATTAAAGTTTTTATTAGGATAAAACCTGTGGATACAATCTTTGCTGTTTCGAGTGGATTGTTACCTTCAGGGGTTGCAGTCATTCGGCTTTCTGGTCCTCATGTTGTGGATATAGTTAAAACGCTTTGTGGTCGTTTACCTAAAGCACGTTTTATGCATTATGGAAATCTTACTGCTTGTGATGGTAGTTTTTTAGATTCTGGTTTAACTGTTTTTTTTCCTGCTCCTCATAGTTTTACGGGGGAGGATTGTGCAGAATTCCATTTACATGGAGGAAAAGCAGTCGTTAATCGTTTTCTCGATGAATTGTCAACATTTTCTGGATGCCGTATTGCAGAGGCAGGTGAATTTTCACGTCGCGCTTTTATGGAAGGAAAATTAGATCTTGTTCAAGCAGAAGGTCTTGCTGATTTAATAGAAGCAGAAACGGAAAGCCAACGGCGTTTAGCTGTTATGGGTACAAGTGGACATTTAACGACGCTTTATCGTGATTGGCGTCATAAGCTTATGAAGGCGCGTGCTTTTATTGAGGCAGAACTTGATTTTGTTGATGAAGCAGATATTCCCAACGCAATATCTGATAAAGTTTGGAAAGATGTTGAGGATCTTTGTACTTCTATTAGGGAATATATTACTGAAGGAGAACGTGCGAGTATTTTACGTGATGGATTAAAAATTGTTATTGCTGGTGCTCCAAATTCTGGAAAATCAAGCATTATGAATCGTCTTTCAGGAAGATCTGTTGCTATTGTAACGGAAGAAGCAGGAACAACCCGTGATGCTTTAGAAATGAGAATTATTCTTGGTGGTTTACCTGTTTTTTTAACCGATACTGCTGGTTTTAGAAAAACAGAAAATAAAATAGAACAGATGGGAATAGAAGTTGCTAAACAGCATGTTAGAGAAGCTGATTTGGTTATTTTGGTTTATGATATAGGAAATCCTAAGCAAGTTGATTTACCAGAAACATCGGCTGAAATATGGCATGTTGGTAATAAGCTTGATCTTTATGAAAAAAATGATCAGCGTTGGTCTATACAATTTTCCGCATTAACTGGTTTAAATTTTGATTCTTTTATCAAAGAACTTGAATTATTTTGTCATCATCGTGCTTCTGAAATTGGAAATATTGTTCCAGCACGTAAAAGGCAACTTCAATTATTAAAAGAAGCTGTTAAAGAGATTGAGTTTGCTCTCAATTATCATTTTTTTGATCTCAGTTTACGTGCAGAACATCTCCGTCGTGCAAGTGATTTTCTTGGAAAAATTACGGGAGATATTGATGTTGAAGATTTGCTTGATATCATTTTTTCAGAGTTTTGTGTTGGTAAATAATGATTCACGTGAAACATTGATTATTTCATAGACAGATTATAAAGATTATGTAATTTATATCCTGTTTCACGTGAAACCTTAGAAATTTTCTACGGAATGAATTAAATGCGATCATATGATGTTATTATTGTTGGTGGTGGTCATGCTGGCTGTGAAGCAGCTTCAGCTTCAGCACGTGTAGGAGCCAAAACAGCGCTTGTTACACATAAAATATCAGCACTGGGAACAATGTCGTGTAATCCTGCTATTGGTGGTCTTGGAAAAGGGCATCTGGTTCGTGAAATAGATGCGTTAGATGGTCTCATGGGAAGAGCAGCAGATGCTGCTGGAATTCAGTTTAGACTTCTTAATAGACGCAAAGGACCGGCAGTAAGAGGACCACGGACACAAGCAGATCGACAACTTTATAGAGAAGCAATTCAAAAATTATTAAAAGAACAAGAAAATCTTATTCTTATTGAGGATGAAGTACTTGATTTGGTTGTTAAAGATAATTGTGTATCAGGTGTTATTTTAAAAAAACAAGGAACAATTTTTTCTGGTGCTGTTGTTTTAACAACAGGTACATTTTTAAATGGCTTTATTCATATTGGTAATAAAACATGGGCTGCTGGTCGTATGGGAGATCAGTCAAGTGTGAAACTTGCTGAACATTTGAAAAAATATCATATAAAACTTGGACGATTAAAAACAGGAACCCCTGCTCGTCTGAGTAAAAAAACAATTGCTTGGGAAACTCTCCAAAAACAACAAGCAGATGAAAATCCCGTTCCCTTTTCTCTTTTAACAGAGAAAATTGAACAGCCACAAATTGAATGTGCAATAACGCGTACAAATGCACAAACACATAAAATTATTCGCGAAAATATCTATCGTTCTGCTTTATATTCTGGAAATATTGAAGGATTAGGACCACGTTATTGTCCTTCAATTGAAGATAAAATCGTTAAATTTGGAGAACGTGATGGACATCAGATTTTTCTAGAACCAGAAGGATTAAATGATGATACTGTTTATCCAAATGGTCTTTCTACTTCTCTTCCTGAAGATGTACAAATTTCTTTATTGAAAACCATTGAAGGATTGGAAAATGCTACAGTTTTGCAACCTGGCTATGCTATTGAATATGATTTTGTTAATCCTCAACAATTAACGAAAAGTTTGGAAGTACGCTCTTTACCAGGTTTGTTTTTAGCGGGCCAAATTAATGGCACAACAGGATACGAGGAAGCGGCAGCACAAGGTCTTTTAGCTGGATTAAATGCTGCATGCAAGGTAGGTAAATTAGATGAAATACTTATAAGTCGTTCTACTGCTTATATTGGTGTTATGGTTGATGATTTGGTTTCACGTGGTGTTTGTGAACCTTATAGAATGTTTACATCACGTGCTGAATTTCGTTTATCTTTAAGATCTGATAATGCTGATACGCGTTTAACACCTTTGGCAAAAGAATGGGGTATTGTGAGTAAAGTACGTTGGGATTATTATCAGAAAAAGCAACAACGGCTTGATCAAGCACGATCGATATGTCAAAATCTCTTTTTAACACCTAATGAAGCTTCTGCTCATGGATTACACGTTAACCATGATGGGATTCGGCGTTCGGCTTATGATTTTCTTGCATATCCTCATATGACTGTAGAGCGTCTTTCACATTTATGGCCACAATTACAAGAAATTGATTCTAAAACAGTTGAAGCTTTAGAAATTGAAGCACAATATGCGGTTTATTTAGATAAACAAGCACAAGATATTGCCTCTCTTCAAAGAGATGAACGTTTAGAAATTCCTTCTTCTCTTAATATTGAGGCAATTTCAGGTCTTTCAAATGAACTTAAATCAAAAATTCAAGAAGTATCGCCTCGTTCAATTGCTGATGCACAAAAAATTGATGGCATGACTCCTGCCGCATTATCACTTATTATTACATATATTCAACGTCAACGGCGTGAAAAGGCTAAAACAGCTTAATGGATTTTTCTACAGAAAAAAAATATCAACAATTATTAAATATTATTCCTTCTGTTTCACGTGAAACGATGGAAAATTTAATGCAGTTTGAGTCTTTAATACTTCAATGGAATGCACATATTAATTTGATATCTGCTACAACTATACCAGATCTATGGACACGACATATTTTAGATTCAGCACAAATTTTTCCTTTATATGCTCATTCTTTACATTGGTGTGATTTAGGATCAGGAGGAGGTTTTCCTGCAATTGTGATTGCTATCTTTTTGAAAGAAAAAAAAGCAGGACATATTAATCTTGTTGAAAGTAATGGGAAAAAAGTTGCTTTTTTGCGAACAGTTATTGCTCAACTTAATCTTCCAGCAACGGTTTATCACGCTAGAATTGAAGATATATATCAAAAAATTCCCATATCTGATATTATAACGGCACGAGGATTAGCGCCGCTTGATACTCTTTTACAACTCATTTTTCCTTTATTAACAGAAAAAACAATAGCTCTTTTGCAAAAAGGTCGGGATTACGCTACAGAAATAAAAAATGCCTCTGCCAATTGGCACTTTGATCTGTTAAAACATAAAAGTAAAGTTGATGAAAATTCTGTTATTTTGGAAATTTCTCATATTCGATCATATAGAGGGTAGAGCAAAATGAGCGAAACACGAATTATCGCTATTGCAAACCAAAAAGGTGGAGTCGGAAAAACAACCACAGCAATTAATCTTGCTACAGCTTTAGCGGCTATTGGTGAAAATGTCCTTATTATGGATGTTGATCCACAAGGTAATGCTAGTACAGGTTTAGGGATTGATCGTAATAGCCGTCCTTTATCTTCTTATGATGTTTTGGTTTCGGGCGTTTCAATTACACAGGCGGCTTTAAAAACAGCCGTACCCAATCTTTATATAGTTCCCTCTACACTTGATCTCTTAGGAGTGGAAATGGAAATTTCTTCATCAAAAGATCGCATACAACGCTTACGTAAAGCTCTCTATGATGATCCGGAAATGGAAAAAAAATTCAATTATGTTTTAATTGATTGTCCTCCTTCCCTTAATCTTTTAACACTTAATGCTATGGGGGCTGCGGATTCTGTTTTAGTGCCTATGCAGTGTGAATTTTTAGCACTTGAAGGTTTAAGTCAATTACTTGAAACAGTAAAACAAGTGCGATCCGTACTTAATCCATCTTTAGAGATCCAAGGTATTGTTCTAACAATGTATGATGGACGTAATAATCTTTCAAATCAAGTTGTTGAAGATGTACGCTCTTTTATGGGAGATAAAGTTTATCGTACTGTTATTCCACGAAATGTAAGAGTATCAGAAGCGCCCTCTTTTGGTAAACCTGTATTGCTTTACGATCTCAAATGTGCTGGAAGTCAAGCTTATTTGCGTCTAGCATCAGAAGTGATTCAACGTGAAAAACAAGCACGCGCTGCTGCTTAGAAATATAAAAAAATAATCTAAAAATTCAAAGAGAAAAATTATGAATGATGATCTCTCAAAAAAAAGACTAGGACGTGGATTAGCGGCATTGATTGGAGATATCAATTTAAACAATAATATTGCACGTTCATCAAGCTTTGATAAATTAAATGAATCCGGTAGTCTTTCTGAGCAATTTATTCCAATTGAATCTATTTCATGTAATCCTCATAATCCTCGGCGTCATTTTACTGAAACAGAGCTTGATAATTTGACACAATCAATTCGTCAACACGGTGTGGTTCAACCGGTTATTGTAAGGCCTTTAAGAGATCATCCTCATCGGTTTGAATTGATTGCTGGTGAACGGCGTTGGCGTGCAGCACAACGTGCAAATTTAAACCAATTGCCAGTTATTATTCGCGATGTAGATGATAAAACGGCTTTGGAATTGGCAATTATTGAAAATGTTCAACGTGCAGATCTTAATCCTATCGAAGAAGCAAAGGGATATGAGATGCTTCTAAATGAACATGATTATACGCAAGTAGATTTAGCGCAAGTTATAGGAAAAAGTCGTAGTCATGTTGCAAATACGCTTCGTTTGTTAAAACTTCCAGAAAAAGTACAACAATTTTTAACTGATGGACAACTTTCCGCAGGTCATGCACGTTGTCTTATAACCGTTGATAATCCACAAGATTTAGCTGAGAAAATTATTCGTGAAGGGCTTTCTGTACGTCAAACAGAAATACTTGCATATGAGCAAGCTAATCCTAAAACTAAAAAACGTACCAATTCGGAGAAAGATGCTGAAACAAAATCTTTAGAAAAATTACTTGCAGATGTGATAGGAATGAAAGTTATTATTCGACATGGTAAAAAAGGTGGAGATTTAAAAATACATTATTCTTCATTAGAACAATTAGATGAAATTTGTCGGCGTTTACAAAGTTAATCAAATGTTCTAAAAATGTTTTTTAACAGTTATCTTTTAAAATTTTTATTATTCTATACATATGCTCTTTAGCAAATTCTATATTGTTTGAAGGTAAAAAGTTTTTTTCATAAGTAGAATTTTCTTCATTAGTAAGTACATACAATGTCGCTTGAAGTGCTAGGTGAGCAACAACAAAATCTTTCGGTGTTATATTATTTTCTTTTAAAATATTCACAAGTTTTGGATTATTAGAAATATAGGCAGCGTATTTTTCAATATTATCATTATAAGTATTTAAATCACTTTTTTTATTTGTTTGTTCTGGTTCTGAATATAAATTTTTACATTCTATTTTGATTTTTTCCAGCTTTAAAAGAAGATCTTCTGTTAAGGGATAATTTGCAATGAAAGGCGATATAAAAGAAAGCTCATCTATTTCTTGTTTTTTTTCTTGAGCGTATGATGCAAAAGGAAAAATGAAGAAAAAGCACAATAGAGGTTTAAACATGACTAAAATTATCCTTTCTTTTTTGAATTTCAATAAATATTTTTTCGTCTGTTATTCTTTATTTTTAGAAAAACATTTGTTAAATGTAATCGAAATAAACACAATTATTAGGAATGATAAAAACACGGTGATTTTTTAATGCACGGACTTTTTTATTAGATTAATGGGATGATATTTTTTAATGTCTCATAGCTGATTAGTTGCTCAAAATGAGTTTTTCACAGCTATCTAAAAGAATTGTCGCTTTAAAAAAATGTTTTTTAACAAATTCAAGATTGTTTAGAAATATAGTATTTTTCTCAGTAGAATATTCCTTTTCAGGTACAAATATGAGAAGCGTTGATATTTCTTTAAGAGCTAAGGTTCCTGAAGCAAAATCTTTCGGTGTTATATTATTTTCTTTTAAAATATTTACAAGTTTTGGTTTACTAGAAATATAGGTAGTGTAATTTTCAATACTAGAATGGATACTAGAATCATAACTTATAAGATTATTTTTTGTTTCTGGAAGTAAATTTTTACATTCTTTTTCAATTTTTTCCAGCTTTAAAAAAAAATCTTCTGTTAAGGGATAATTTGCGATGAGAGATGATATAAGAGAAGAATTATCTGTTTCCTTTTCCTCTGCCCTTGTTAGTTGAATATGTATCACGAAAAGAAAAAGGAGGAACAAACGTAATACGAACTTAAGCATGGTTAAAAATTATCCTTTCTTCTTCGAATTTCAGCAAAGACTTCTTCATCTGTTTCTTCTTCCATTACAAGGTTTCTTCGCAACACACTATCATCCCAGCGGAGAAAGGGATTTGTTGTTTTTTCTTGCCCTAAAGTGACAGGAAGAGTCATGGCATTTTTTGCGCGCAGTAAAAAAACATCTTCTACTCTTTGCTGGAGTTTTTTATTATGTGGGTCAATTGTTAGCGCGAAAAGAGCGTTATTTTTTGTGTACTCGTGTCCACAATAGAGGAGTGTTTCATCGGGAAGTTTACGAAGTTTTTTTAAAGAATTTAGCATTTGTGCAGCTGTTCCTTCAAAAAGACGTCCACAACCAAGTGAAAAAAGTGTGTCTCCAGCAAACAGTAATTTTTTTTCAGAAAAATAGTAAGATAGCGCTCCTAGCGTATGGCCAGGTGTTGATAGAGCTAAAAGTGTGTGAGAACCAAAAAAAAGTTTCTCATCATGGTGAAGTGTTTGATCAAGATGATGAATCTTTTCTTTTTCTGCTTCTGGTCCAATAATTATAGCATTGTAAACTTGTTTTAATTCTGCTAGGGCTTCTACATGGTCGTGATGATGGTGAGTCACAAAAATAGTGTTAAGTGTCCAATTACGGCGCTTTAAAGCGTTATGAATCGCTTTGCTTTCTGGAGCATCTATTGCGGCTGTCATACCACTTTTTTCATCATGAATGAGCACACCAAAATTATCTTCTCGACAGATAAACTGTTCAATCAGCATGTTTTTTCTCCTGAACAGTGTTTCGCAATGAATCTATAAAATAATTTGTGATGGTAAGTTTTTTAAGAATCAGATTTGTCCTCTTCTGTAAAAAGTCCTTTTGAATGTTTTATAATGATAGGCATTTGGGTAAGCATGAAAAGGACTGTTATAGGCATGACGCCAAAAACTTTGAAACTCGTCCAAAAATTATCGCTAAAATTGCGCCAAATAATTTCATTCAAAAGAGCAAGAAAAATGAAAAAAAATGCCCAACGATAGGTCAATTTTTGCCAGCCTAAATCATCAAGTTTTAAGGTAGAATCAAGAGCATAACGCAAAAGGGGTTTTTTAAAAAACATTCCACCAAAAAGTATCAAAGCAAATAAGCTATTAATGATTGTTGGTTTCATTTTTATGAAAGTTTCATTATGAAGCCAGAGAGTTAAAAAACCAAAAACTAAAACAAATATTCCCGAAATAAGAGGCATAATAGGAATTTGTTTTGCAAGGATCCATGATAAGCTTAGAGAAATAATAATTGCTACCATAAAAATAGCTGTTGCAGGGAAAATAGGCTTGCTAAAATTTTGAAAAAATTCAATGTTTTTTATCAACCATTCTCCTTTATAATTAGCAAAAAAGAAGGCGACCAATGGTCCCATTTCTAAAAGAAACTTAAGTGTTGGTGAAAGGGGCGTTTTTTTATTGTTATTCACATTTTTTTCAGAATTATTATGTGAATTAGGGTTAGATAAAGGCTGTTTCATACATGTTTTCCTGCAATAGTTTCGGCAAAGTCAGAAGCAGAAAAGGGTTGAAGGTCTTCAATATTCTCTCCTATACCGATAAAATAAACGGGTAATTTATATTTTGCTGCGATAGCGACAAGAATTCCTCCTCGTGCTGTTCCATCCAGCTTTGTCATGACCAAACCATTAACACCAGCAATATCACGGAAAATGTCCACTTGGTTGAGTGCATTTTGTCCGGTCGTTGCATCAAGTGTTTGAAGGATTGTATGGGGCGCTTGGGGGGTGTGTTTTCTTAAAACACGAATAATTTTTGCTAACTCATCCATCAATTCAGATTTATTTTGTAAACGTCCTGCTGTATCAATAATTAATACATCACTGTTTGCTTTTTTTGCTTTCTCAAAAGCATCAAAGGCTAAACTTGCAGCATCTGCACCTAATTTTGTAGAAATAACAGGAGAATCAGTACGTTCACCCCAAATATGCAGTTGCTCAATAGCTGCGGCTCGGAAAGTGTCACCGGCTGCAAGCATAACTTTTAATCCCCCTGCTGTTAATTTGGCGGCAAGTTTTCCAATAGTTGTCGTTTTTCCAGTGCCATTTACACCTACTAGCAAAATAACATGAGGCTTATGGCTGAGATCAAGTTCTAATGGTATTGCAACAGGTTCCAGAACTTTTTTGATCTCATCAGCTACAATAGTATGAATGTCATCTGGAGAGAGGTCTTTTCCATAACGACTGGAAGCTAAAGTATTTGTGATGCGCGTTGCCGTTTCTACACCGAGGTCAGCTTGAATCAGAATATCTTCGAGCTCTTGCAGTGTAGCTTCATCAAGTTTTCTTTTAACAAAGAGGTCACTAATTGATCCGCTTAGGCGTTGTGAAGAAAGCGATAGACCTTTTTTAAGGCGTCCAAACCACGCTGTCTTTTTTTGTTCAACAAAGGATTCAGACAAAATTTCTTCATCCTTTTTTTCACGGATGGTGTTTGTGACAATAATTTTTCCATAAGGGGGAATTTTAACAGAAAGGGAAGCTTTATCAGAATGAGATTCTAAAGGTGGAGATTTTTCATCACACTTTGTAGGTGTTGACTTTTTATTTTTTGTTCTTTCATTTTTGTCCTTCTTTTTTTCTATGATATCACTTTTATCAGGAATAGAAATTTGTTCCATTTCCTGCTCTTTAGATTTGTTAAAAGAAAATATTTTTTTTATAAAAGATTTTGTCATAAGAAATTTCCTGTTCAAGCAGCGTTTAATTTTGGAAGGACAGCAATTAATTTATCGCCATCATGGTCAACGATAAGGGCTTGAACAATTGTTCCTGCTTTTACACCTTTAATTTGTACAAGAGTATAATCTTCCGTTCGTCCGATTTCATCTCTTTCAACGAGAATTGTTTGTTGACTGTTTTTTAAATGAGCAAGATGCTTTTGGTAAGCTTCCTCACCTGCTTTACGTAGTCTTTCAGCACGCATTTTCACTATTCTACGGTTGATTTGTGGCATACGTGCGGCAGGTGTTCCTTCTCTTGGACTAAAGGGAAAGACATGTAGGTGGGTTAAATTACACTCTTTAATCAAAGCAAGACTGTTTTGAAACATCTCTTCTGTTTCGGTAGGAAAACCAGCAATTAAGTCGGCACCATAAACCATTGTAGGACGTTTGGCATGCAATTCTTGGCAAAATTGAATGGCATGTTCACGCAAATGCCGTCGTTTCATCCGTTTTAAAATCATATTATCACCTGCTTGCAAAGATAAATGCAAATGGGGCATGATTCTTTTTTCATAGGCTAAAAGATTTATGAGTTCTTCATCTGCTTCAATAGAGTCAATAGATGAGAGGCGTAATCGCGCTAAGTCAGGAATATGATGCAAAATAGCTGAAGTTAATTTTCCTAGAGTAGCTTTTCCAGGAAGATCGTGGCCATAACTTGTAAGGTCAACACCTGTAAGGACCACTTCTTGAATACCCACATCTGTCAGCTTTTTAATTTGTTCTATGACAGCACCCATGGGAACTGAACGAGATGGTCCACGTCCATAAGGAATAATGCAAAATGTACAGCGGTGATCGCATCCGTTTTGTACCTGTACAAAAGCGCGGGTACGTTCTTGCATTGCACTAACCATATGTGGAGCAATTTTTTTCACTTCCATGATATCATTGATACGCACCTTTTCGGTATGGTTAATACCAAAATCAGGAAGTTGACGATAAGAATGGGCGTGAAGTTTATCTTCGTTTCCTAAAACGAGATCCACTTCTGTCATTGAGGCAAAATTTTGTGCTTCTGTTTGGGCTGCACATCCTGTTACAATGATGCGCGCATGAGGATTTTCACGTCGCGCTTTGCGGATAGCTTGTTTTGCTTGTCGTACGGCTTCGGCAGTGACAGCGCAGGTATTAAAAATAATAGCACCATCTTTAAGCTGGTTTAGCCCTGAAGAAGTGCTCTCTTTGCGAATTATTTCCGATTCGTAGCTATTGAGTCGACAACCAAAAGTTACAATTTCTACTGCCATCAGGAGTGATCCTTTTTGTAGCACCCTGTTAAAGGGCTTAAAAAACCACTAAATTGATATTTTATTGGTCCTGTCATGATAATATGATTGTCTTCTCGGTAAAAAATATTAAGAGCTCCCTTTGGTAAATTCACATCAACATGGCGCTCTGTAAGTCCACGACGATAAGCAGCCACAGCACTTGCACAAGCAGCACTCCCACATGCTTGTGTTAATCCTGCCCCTCTCTCCCATGTGCGTAAATTTAGACTTTTCTTTGACGTTATGCAAGCAATGGAAATATTGCACCGTTCGGGAAACAGGGGATCATGTTCAAGTTTTGGTCCATATTTTTCTAAAGGAAAATGTTGAATATCATTTTCAATAAAAAAGATAGCATGGAGATTGCCAATGGATATAAGGCAAGCATCTTTTAGAGGACCAGCCGTAATTTCTACGTGATTGGTATCAACTATTTCACGTGAAACAGGCATCTCTTTTGCATTGAAATTTGGGCATCCCATATCAACAGAGATAAGATCGCCGGTTTGGCGTTTTCCTTCAATAATGCCAGCAGGAGTTTCTAAACGAAAATTTTCACCAAAATTACGGTCTGTGAGCCATGCAATAACACAGCGGGTACCATTGCCACAAGCTTTAGCTTTTGAACCATCAGCATTCCATATTTCGATGCGGAAGTCGGCTTTTTTCTGGGTTGGTGTGTGGATAGCCATGATTTGATCAAAATGCATTTCGGGATCTACCGATAAAGCAAGGATTGCTTGTGGTGTAAAAGCATGTGCGCTTTCACGCATATCCGCAACAATAATTTGATTTCCAAGACCGTCCATTTTGCTAAATGGCGTTTTCATGAAACTTCTCTATTTCTAATGATTACTTAATTAAGGGATATATGACTGAAAATCTTATAAATTTCTAGTGTTTAATAAATATAAAATTGGGTATATAAATTATTTCATTTAAAATAAGTAATTTAAATCCTGTTTTTTTTCATTTGTTAATTTATCTTTGTAACTATAACAAATATTCACTTGATTTTTTATAAGCTTATTTATTGCTGTGGGAGAGAGTACAGACATGGCGTTTTCAAAAGTTTCGTTTTTCGTTGCACTATCAACTGTAATGTTTTTAGGGGGATGTTCAACAACACGGTTTGATGGTAATGACGATGGTAACGCATTAGAAGTTTTTTATCCATCTCAACAAATGACAATATTAGAAGCGTCTGATCTGTCGTCCACTTCTTCGTCGATATCTGAAGATGCAAACGCTCCGATGTATGAAAAAGGAGATTCTCAGAGCGATGGACGAATGGCTAGTCTCGAATTGCCAAGCAATGCCACTGATTTATTTCCTGCAAGTATTGCTGGGGTATGGAATCTTTCTATGGGAGGAAAAGTTTGCCGGATTGCAACTCCACAAACAAAGTTTGGACAAGGGTACCGTGCTGGTCCTTTACACTGTCCAGGAATTGCTTCCCAAGTGAGATCGTGGGCTGTTAAAGGAAAAAGATTATATTTTTATAATAACTCTGGACGTGTTATCCTCGTTTTTTATTCTTCAAATGTTGATCGTTTTGAGGGACGCACACTTGATGATCATCCCGTTATTTTAAGTCGTTAAATCATTTTTGACCGTTTATGAAAAAGTAAGTTATAGAAACAGATTCGTGAAAAAAATTTGTATTTTTCATTGAGAACGGTTTGAAAAAGGTTGTTTGGATGATTCTCGTTTCAACACGCTATAAGGAGTTGGTCTCTAAAGGAGAAGTTTGTTTTGATCCAGCTCAATTAGTTTTAACAGAGCATTTTGATCATTTATTAAAAAAAATTGAGGAACAAAATGTTTCTCGTCCTTGGTTTTTGGTATTTTTGTCTTTTTTAAAAAGAATACTTAAAAGGAAAAAACAAAATATTGCTCGTGTTGCAAAACAAGGGGCTGAAAATGGATCTTTTCAGGGGCTGTATATTTATGGTGAAGTAGGACGGGGCAAAACCATGCTGATGGATTTGTTCTTTTCTTGTTTGCCGAAAGGTCATAAAAAGCGCGCCCATTTTAATGACTTTATGGCTGATGTGCATGAGCGCATTAATTTGTATCGTCAAGCATCTGGGCATACAAAATCTAAACAGGATAATCCTATTTTAGCTGTTGCTGAAGATCTTGCACGAGAAACAAAGGTGCTTTGTTTTGATGAATTTAGTGTAACAGATATCGCTGATGCTATGGTGTTGGGGCGGCTTATTTCTGCTTTGTTTGATAAAGGAATTTTCTTTATTGCAACTTCAAATGTGGCGCCCGATAACCTTTATTATAACGGTTTAAATCGCGAACTCTTTTTGCCTTTTATTCAAGTTTTGAAAGCATATGTTCGTGTTGTTAATCTTGATGCAAAAACAGATTATCGTCTTGAAAAATCAAATCTACAGCCCGTGTATGTAACACCTTTAGGGAAAAAAGCAGATGAATGCATGGATAAAGCATGGGCACTTGTATTGCAAGGAAATAAGGAGATATCTGATGAGTTTTCTATAAAAGGGCGCCTTATTCCTATTCCGCGTTTTGGTGCGGGATGTGCACGCTTTGATTATCGAGATTTGTGTGTACAGCCTTTGGCCGCGGCTGAGTATTTGGTATTAGGCGAGCGTTATCATACGATTTTTATCGATAATGTACCGGTTATGGATGATACATGTCGCAATGAAACAAAACGGTTTATTTTGCTCATTGATACTCTTTATGAGCGCCACATACGATTATTTATGTCTGCAGCAGCAGATGTGGAGCATTTGTATAAGGGGCATGCGCAGATCACGGAAACATTTGAGTTTCAAAGAACACAGTCACGTCTTTTTGAAATGCAAAGTCACGATTATTTGAAACTTTGGGAAGAACATTTTCTTTTGAAGAAGAAGCATTGATTATACTTTTACCTTTACGTAAACTGTAAAAATAATAACTCTTTGAAATTAAAGATATGCAATAATTCTGTTGTATTTTTTTTAAATTCACTTTATCGATACATCATGATAATTTTCTAATAGTTGTTTGTGCGGAGGGTTATTGTTTTTGTGAAGAGAGAAATTTGTAAATTTCATTGCTTTACTCCTTTTTATGATATTGTTTAAATATGGTTGAAGTCAAAAATATTCAGTATACGGACGCAAATGAGTGTGCGCTGGATTGTCTAAAAGTTAGGAAAAAATAAAATGGCACGAAAAAAAATAGCTCTCATTGGTTCAGGTATGATTGGTGGTACTTTGGCACATATTATTGGGCTTAAAGAGCTTGGTGATGTTATCTTATTTGATATTGCAGAAGGTGTACCACAGGGTAAAGCTCTTGATATTGCTGAGTCTTCACCTGTTGATGGTTTCGATGTTCATTTAAAAGGGGCAAATGCCTATGATGCAATTGAAGGTGCTGATGTTGTTATTGTAACAGCAGGGGTTGCACGGAAACCTGGTATGAGCCGTGATGATCTTTTGGGTGTTAATCTAAAAGTTATGGAACAAGTTGGTGCTGGAATTAAAAAATATGCACCTTCAGCTTTTGTTATTTGTGTTACAAATCCCCTTGATGTAATGGTATGGGCATTGCAGAAATTTTCAGCTCTTCCAGTGCATAAAGTGGTTGGTATGGCTGGTGTTCTGGATTCAGCGCGTTTTCGTTACTTTTTATCTGAAGAACTTAAAGTCTCTGTCAAAGATGTGACAGCTTTTGTTTTAGGTGGGCATGGTGATTCAATGGTGCCTTTGGTGCGTTATTCAACAGTTGGTGGTATTTCTTTGCCTGATCTTGTTAAAATGGGTTGGACAACACAGGAAAGAATTGATCAAATTATTCAACGTACCCGTGATGGTGGTGCAGAGATTGTTAGTTTGTTAAAAACAGGTTCTGCTTATTATGCACCAGCAGCTTCTGCTGTTTCTATGGCTGAGGCCTACCTAAAGGATACTAAGCGTGTTATGCCTGTTGCAGCCTATCTTTCAGGGGAATATGGGGTTAATGATACCTATGTTGGGGTACCTGTTGTACTTGGTGCAGGTGGTGTTGAACGAGTCATTGAAATTGATCTTGATAAAGAAGAAAGAGGTGCTTTTGATTATTCAGTAAATGCGGTTAAAAAGCTTTGTGAAGCTTGTATTGCTCTTGTGCCTAGCCTCAAGTAAATTGAACAGGATTTTGTTCATTAAAATTAAAGTATTTAGAATATTATAACTTTAGGACTAATAATAATCCATAAAAGAAAAGGACAAATGCATGAATATCCATGAGTATCAGGCCAAACGTCTGCTTCATGAATATGGAGCACCAATTGCAAATGGTGTCGCTGTTTATTCTGTAGAGCAAGCTGAAAAATGGGCGGAAAAATTACCCGGATCTCTCTATGTGGTTAAAAGTCAGATACACGCTGGTGGTCGTGGTAAGGGTAAGTTTAAAGAACTTGGTCCTGATGCAAAGGGTGGTGTTAGGCTTGCAAAATCTGTTGAAGAAGTTGTTGCAAATGTTCAAGAAATGCTTGGAAAAACTTTGGTAACCAAACAAACTGGTCCAGAGGGTAAGCAGGTCAACCGCCTTTATATTGAAGATGGTGCCGATATTGAACGGGAGCTTTATCTTTCACTTTTGGTTGACCGTAGCGTTGGTCGAATTGCTTTTGTTGTTTCAACAGAAGGTGGAATGGATATTGAAACGGTTGCTGAAGAGACACCAGAAAAAATATTCACACTTCCCATTGATGCTGTAGAGGGTGTTACTTCTGCTGATAGTGCAAGACTTTGTGATGCGTTGGAACTACAAAGTAGTGCGCGAGAAGATGGTGAAAAGCTTTTTCCGATTCTCTATAAGGCATTTTGTGAAAAAGATATGAGCCTTTTAGAAATCAATCCGCTTATTGTGATGAAAGATGGTCACTTGCGCGTTCTTGATGCAAAAGTTTCTTTTGATAATAATGCTCTGTTTCGTCATCCAGATATTTTAGAATTGCGCGATCTTTCAGAAGAAGATCCAAAGGAAATAGAAGCATCAAAGCATGATCTTGCTTATGTTGCTCTTGAGGGTACGATTGGTTGCATGGTTAATGGTGCTGGGCTTGCTATGGCAACAATGGATATCATTAAGCTTTATGGAGCAGAGCCAGCGAATTTTTTGGATGTTGGTGGTGGAGCATCAAAAGAAAAAGTGACAGCTGCTTTTAAAATTATTACGGCCGATCCGAATGTTAAGGGCATTTTGGTTAACATTTTTGGTGGTATTATGCGTTGTGATGTCATTGCTGAAGGTGTGGTTGCTGCTGTTCGTGAGGTTGGTTTAAAGGTTCCCTTGGTTGTTCGTCTTGAAGGTACTAATGTTGAGCAAGGTAAAGCAATTATCAATGAGAGTGGTTTGAATGTTATTCCTGCTGATGATTTAGATGATGCTGCCCAAAAAATTGTTGCAGCCGTGAAGGGAGCTTAAGTTATGTCGATTCTTGTGAATAAAGAGACAAAAGTTCTCGTTCAAGGGCTTACAGGAAAAACAGGAACATTTCATACAGAACAGGCGCTTGCTTATCATGGTACGCAAATGGTTGGTGGCGTTAATCCTAAAAAGGGTGGAGAAACATGGGAGGGTTCAAAAGGCGAAACTCTTCCTATTTTTGCTAATGTTGCAGAAGCAAAAGAAAAAACAGGCGCGGATGCTTCTGTTATTTATGTTCCTCCTGCAGGGGCTGCGGCAGCTATTATAGAGGCTATTGAAGCTGAAGTTCGTTTAATTATCTGTATTACGGAAGGTATTCCCGTTATGGATATGGTGAAAGTAAAGGCGCGATTAGAAAACTCAAAGTCGCGTCTTGTTGGTCCTAATTGTCCCGGTATTCTTACACCAAATGAATGTAAAATTGGTATTATGCCTGGTTCTATTTTTAGAAAAGGTTCTGTTGGCGTTGTCTCGAGGTCGGGAACTTTAACTTATGAAGCCGTTTTTCAAACGAGTCAGGAAGGTCTCGGACAAACAACTGCTATAGGGATTGGTGGCGATCCTGTTAAGGGTACTGAATTTATTGATGTGTTGGAAATGTTTTTAGCGGATGATGAAACCGAGTCTATTGTTATGATTGGTGAGATTGGTGGTTCTGCTGAAGAAGAAGCAGCACAGTTTCTGCAAGATGAAGCAAGAAAAGGTCGTAAAAAGCCAGTTGTTGGCTTTATTGCTGGCCGTACGGCTCCTCCAGGACGCACAATGGGACATGCTGGTGCTGTTATTTCTGGTGGTAAAGGTGGAGCAGAAGATAAAATTGCGGCAATGGAATCAGCAGGGATTCGTGTGTCTTCTTCGCCATCACAGATAGGTAAGACTTTGATGTCAGTTTTGAAAGGCTAAAAGAAAGTTTCACCTGAATAAGAAAAGGTTCTTAGATTCAGGTGAAAAAGCTTGAGTATAAATAAGGTAAAACTTTTTTGAATGTTCGATCACTGCTTGTTTGTAAGCATTTAAAGATCAAAAAGAGATATGAGATATAAGGAGACGGAATAAATGTTCCGGAGAAGTATATGGCAAGGCAGGACGAAATAAATAGCCTTTTTGCACAGACATCATTTCTTTATGGTGGGAATGCGGATTATATAGATCAACTTTATGCTCAATATGAAAAAGATCCTACCAGTGTTGATTCACAGTGGCGTGCTTTTTTTGAAGGACTTCATGATAACAAAGAAGATGTTCTTAAAAATGCTGAAGGAGCAACATGGCAGCGTGATCATTGGCCATTAAAAGCAGAGGGTGAATTGATTTCTGCTCTTGATGGTGATTGGTCTTCTCTTGAAAAATATTTTGGCGATAAATTAAAAGAAAAAGCAATAACAGGTGTTGCACAAAAGGGAAAAACTTCCAGTGAACAAGATATTATTCGTGCAACACGTGATTCTGTTCATGCAATTATGATGATTCGTGCGTTTCGAGAACGGGGACATCTTCATGCACAACTTGACCCTCTTCAATTGGCCGAAAAACAAGAAGATTATAAAGAACTTTCTCCAGAAGCTTATGGTTTTACTCCAGCTGATTACGAGCGTCCCATTTTTATTGATAATGTTTTAGGGTTGGAATATGCAACTATTCCGCAAATGCTTGAGATTCTCAATCGTACCTATTGTTCAACAATCGGTGTGGAATATATGCATGTTTCTGATCCGGTTCAGAAAGTATGGCTTCAAGAACGCATTGAAGGGCGAGATAAAAAAAATTCTTTCACACAACAAGACAAGAAAGCTATTCTGAATAAGCTTATTCAGGCAGAGGGATTTGAACAGTTTTTAGACACTAAATATAAAGGTACAAAGCGTTTTGGACTCGATGGTGGTGAGGCGCTGATTCCCGCTCTTGAACAGATTATCAAATGTGGTAGTGCTTTGGGGGTTAGGGAAGTTATTTTAGGAATGGCACATCGTGGTCGTTTAAATGTTCTTTCACAAGTTCTTGCCAAACCGCATAGGGCTATTTTTCATGAATTCAAAGGGGGATCTTACAAGCCTGATGATGTGGAGGGATCCGGTGATGTCAAATATCATTTGGGAACTACCGCTGATCTGGACTTTGATGGTAAAAAAGTTCATTTATCGCTGTTGGCCAATCCATCTCATCTTGAGATTGTTGATCCGGTTGTTATGGGAAAAGCACGTGCTAAACAAGATCAACTTATGGGACCTGCGCATACTGATTTACTCCCATTAAGTGAGCGTTCAAAAGTGATGCCATTGCTTATTCACGGTGATGCTGCTTTTGCAGGACAAGGCGTTATCCAAGAAACTTTTGGTCTTTCAGGTCTTAAAGGTTATCGTGTTGCGGGCTCACTTCATGTTATTATCAATAACCAGATTGGTTTTACAACATCCCCACGTTTTTCACGTTCTTCGCCTTATCCATCAGATGTCGCAAAAATGATTGACGCACCAATTTTCCATGTGAATGGTGATGATCCTGAGGCAGTTGTTTTTGTTGCCAAAATAGCAACAGAGTTTCGCCAAATTTTTCATAAACCAGTGGTTATTGATATGTTTTGTTATCGCCGTTATGGGCATAATGAAGGTGATGAACCTTCCTTTACGCAGCCGCTTATGTATAAAGCAATACGTAATCATAAAACAACACTTCAACTTTATAGTGACCAATTGGTAGAAGAAGGAATGGTTACTTCAGAAGAGATTGAGCAACAAAAAAAATTATGGCGCGATAAGCTTGAAGGTGAACTTGAAGCAAGTGCTTCTTACAAACCTAATAAGGCTGATTGGCTTGATGGAAGCTGGACGGGACTCAAGGCTTTTAGTAGTTCTGATGAGCAGCATTCTAGAACAACTGGTGTTGAATTAAAAACTTTAAAGGAAATTGGTCAGAAAATTGTTGAAATTCCAGCAGATTTTCACGTTCACAAAACCATTCAACGTTTTTTAAATAATCGTGCTAAAATTTTTGAAACCGGTGAGGGTGTTGACTGGGCAACTGCTGAAGCTTTAGCTTTTGGTTCACTTTGTTTGGAAGGAGCACCGGTTCGTCTTTCCGGTGAAGATGTTGAGCGAGGAACTTTTTCACAACGTCATTCAGTTCTTTATGACCAAGAAAATGAGGCGCGTTATATTCCTTTGAATCATTTACAAAAGGGGCAAGCACTTTATGACGTTGTTAATTCTATGCTTTCTGAAGAAGCTGTTCTTGGTTTTGAATATGGATATTCTCTTGCTGAACCACGAGGATTAACACTTTGGGAAGCACAATTTGGTGATTTTTCTAATGGTGCACAGGTCATTTTTGATCAATTTATTTCATCCGCAGAGCGTAAGTGGCTTCGTATGTCTGGTCTTGTGTGTTTATTGCCTCATGGTTTTGAAGGGCAAGGGCCGGAGCATTCTTCTGCACGTTTAGAACGGTTTCTTCAACTTTGTGCGGAAGATAATATGCAGGTTGCTAATTGTACAACCCCTGCAAATTATTTTCATATTTTGCGTCGACAAATTAAGCGTGATTTCCGTAAGCCATTGATTTTGATGACACCGAAATCACTTTTACGTCATAAGCGAGCTGTTTCTCTTCTCAATGAAATGGGGCCAGAAACAAGTTTTTGTCGTGTGTTACTTGATGATGCAGAATGTATCAAAGATTCTGTCATTAAGTTGCAAAAAGATAATAAGATTCGCCGTGTCGTTCTTTGTACTGGTAAGGTTTATTACGACCTTTATGAAGAACGTGAAAAAAAGGGTATTGATGATGTTTATCTCCTTCGTATTGAACAGCTTTATCCTTTCCCTGCAAAAGTTTTGGTGAATGTGTTGTCGCGCTTTTTGCAGGCGGAAGTTTTTTGGTGCCAAGAGGAACCAAAAAACATGGGGGCTTGGTCATTTATTGAGCCTTATTTGGAATGGGTTTTGACGCATATTAATGCGCAATATTCACGTGCTCGTTATGCAGGACGTCCTGCGAGTGCGTCACCGGCCTCTGGGTTAATGGTGAAACACCTTGAACAACTGGCTGCGTTTCTTAAAGACGCGTTAGGTTCTTAATTTATTACTACTCTGATGTATGGAAAAATATTATGACTACTGAAATTCGTGTTCCTACTTTGGGCGAATCGGTTACCGAAGCAACGGTTGGCAAATGGTTTAAAAAACTTGGCGAAGCTGTCGCTATGGATGAGCCTTTGGTTGAATTAGAAACTGATAAGGTAACCGTTGAAGTTCCTTCTCCTGTTGCTGGGAAATTATCTGAAATCATTGCAAAAGAAGGCGATACGGTTGAAGTAAATGCTCTTTTAGGAGTGGTGAAAGCTGGAGAAGCTGGTATCTCCCAATCACTTTCACCTTCTGCTACACTTGTTCCAGCGGCTTCATCTGAATCGGAGAAGCCTGCTTTGAGCAGTGCAATGCCTCCTTCTCCTTCAGCAGCAAAATTGATGGCTGAAAATAATGTTGCAAAAAGCGATATTTCAGGTTCTGGAAAACGTGGACAAATTCTTAAAGAAGATGTTCTTGGTGGATTAAAACAAAGTACAAATGCTCCTACACCCTCTTCTTCTGCGACGAGTTCTTCGGCAACTCCTGTCCAAGAAACACGTGAAGAGCGGGTTCGTATGACGAAATTGCGTCAAACAATTGCTCGCCGTCTTAAAGATGCACAAAATGTAGCAGCAATGTTAACCACATTTAATGAGGTTGATATGTCAGCGGTGATGGATTTGCGCAAGCGGTATAAGGATCTTTTTGAAAAGAAACATGGTGTTAAGCTTGGTTTTATGGGGTTTTTTACTAAGGCTGTTTGTCATGCATTAAAAGAACTTCCTGCTGTTAATGCAGAGATTGATGGGACAGATATTGTTTACAAAAACTATGTCAATGTTGGAATTGCTGTTGGAACGGATAAAGGACTTGTTGTTCCAGTGGTGCGAGATGCAGATAAAATGTCATTGGCAGAGATTGAAAAAGAGATTGGTCGTTTGGGGCGTCTTGCGCGTGATGGAAAATTAGCCGTTTCTGATATGCAGGGCGGAACTTTTACTATTACCAATGGTGGTGTGTATGGATCGTTGATGTCAACACCGATTTTGAATGCACCACAATCTGGTATTTTGGGAATGCATGCGATTAAAGAGCGAGCAATGGTTGTTGAGGGTCAAGTTGTGATCCGCCCCATGATGTATTTAGCGCTTTCTTATGATCACCGTATTGTGGATGGGCAAGAAGCTGTGACTTTCCTTGTGCGTGTTAAGGAAAGCTTAGAAGATCCGGAACGCCTTGTTCTTGATTTGTAAAATACAGTTTTCAGGATGAAAGGAGAAACGGATGTCTTATGATGTGGCTGTGATCGGAGCGGGTCCAGGTGGTTATGTAGCAGCAATAAAGGCGGCGCAACTGGGACTTAAAGTAGCAATTATTGAAAAGCGTACAACATTAGGAGGAACATGTCTCAACGTTGGTTGTATTCCTTCTAAAGCGTTGTTGCATGCTTCAGAAGTGTTTTCTGAAACCCAGCATGGTTTTGAAACGCTTGGTATTTCTATTGGTAAATCTAAGCTTAATCTTGAACAAATGATGGTTCATAAGAAAGCTGTGGTGACGGCCAATACGAGTGGTGTTTCTTTTTTGATGAAAAAAAATAAAGTTGATACTTTTTTTGGGACAGCCAAAATTTTGAGTGCGGGTCATGTGGAAGTTGTTGCCAGAGATGGTAATAAACAAACAATTGAAACAAAAAATATTATTATTGCTACCGGTTCAGAGAGTTCAGGCATTCCAGGAGTGAATGTTGAAATTGATGAAAAGACTATTGTTTCTTCTACGGGAGCTCTTTCACTTGAAAAAGTACCAACGCATATGATTGTCGTGGGTGCTGGTGTCATTGGTTCAGAACTTGGATCAGTTTGGAGCCGTTTAGGTGCTAAGGTGACCATTATTGAGTATCTTAATAAAGTTTTGGGCTCAATGGATGGTGAAGTTTCACGGCAATTTCAGAAGTTAATGGAAAAACAGGGGATTGAATATAAAACGGGTGCAAAGGTAACAGCTGTTACACAATCTGGCTCAACTGCTCAGGTGAGCTTTGAATCTGTCAAAGGTGGTGAATCTGAAACTTTAGAAGCTGATGTTGTGCTTATTGCTACTGGACGTTCTCCTTATACAGAGGGGCTTGGCTTACAAGAGGTTGGTATTCAGTTAGATGAACGCGGATTTATTGCAATTGATGCTCATTGGCAGACGAATGTTCCAGGAATTTATGCGATTGGTGATGTTGTAAAAGGACCAATGCTAGCACATAAAGCAGAGGAAGAAGGCGTTGCTGTGGCAGAAATTTTGGCAGGTCAAAAAGGGCATGTTAATTTTGATGTTATTCCTAGTGTTGTTTATACACAGCCGGAAATTGCGAGTGTAGGAAGGACAGAAGAAGAGCTAAAAACTGCTGGCATTGAATATAATGTTGGCAAATTTCCTTTTATGGCCAATGGTCGTGCACGTGCAATGCAAAAGAGTGATGGGTTTGTTAAAATCCTTTCTGATAAAAAAACAGATCGGGTATTAGGGGGGCATATTCTTGGATTTGGTGCTGGTGAAATGATCCATGAAATTGCAGTTTTAATGGAATTTGGTGGTTCATCAGAAGATCTGGGACGTTGTTGCCATGCACATCCTACCTTATCAGAAGCTGTGCGTGAGGCAGCTTTGGCAACATTTGCTAAACCACTTCATATTTAAAAAGCTTTTAAAAAGTAAATTTTAAAAGGTACGGGGGGCAGAAAATATTTGTGAAGCATGCAACAACATTTTAAAACTTTAAAAAAGAATATAACCAATTGTATTGAAGTGTTCCGTTTGTTGTATGCTTTTCGATAATTACTGTTTTAGATATCTGTTGTGCAGTTTTGATTGATTATTCTGTTGTGCACTATCGTTTAGAGCGGTGGTGTTTAGTCTATGTAAAGTTTTATATATGGGGTAGTTTTTATACTGTTATAAAATATTTAAGATAGGATTCTGAGCCTATCTGCGTGCTTTGTGTTAAGAAAACATCTCTCAAAATGCCCAAATCTACTTCGCAATGGTGCTCGTGAATGGTATAGCTGTAAAGTTTCTCTTGAAATATATGAAATTCATTCAAACTGTTATAAGACCTATTGTGCACCATCATCTTTATGTTTAGTAAAAATACACGCTGACATTGATAATACACTTTTTCAGTTCTCAATATTGCTAAAGCTTTTTATTATTTGAGAGTTTTCATAAGAGAATTTTTATTCTGTTTTTTTATCATTTTACCTCATACGCTCGCTTTGTTTGTGATGCGCAGACAAAAGATTTTAATTGCTTCAATGTGAGAGAGTTTGTGATTAAGAGAATTTTACAGTATTCAGCGTTATGAATCAACATGTTATATATGATGATGAATCATATGAAAAGGGAAGCCAAGAGGAATTCATTCACCCGAAGAAATTGAATTGTTTAATGATTGGTATAGGTTAAGGATCTTTGTCATTTAAGATGAAGAAGGGAGGAATTGAATATTCTACAAAATACCGCTCTTCTTTAAAAGAGCGGTATTTTTATATCTTTTGTTTATGACACTATCTTTTTGATGATAATGACAAGTTATACAGTGTGATTAAATTAGTTTTTTCTTCTCTGTTTTTCTTGATCATTGCTCGCTATGTCTTAAAAAGATGCTATGTCTCTTCTTTACGGTTGTTAAGAAATCGCAATGTTGCCAAAACATAACGAATAGCTAAAATTTTTTTGAAAACCATAATTACACGAGAATATTAAGTTTGTTTTCATTGGGCAGTTTTATGATAACTTAAAAAATTAAGCATATGCTTTCTATAGGTATTAAAATTGTAATTTTTTATCCTCTTGTTGTTCTCTTATAAAAGTGGGAAGCCCCATATGATCAAGATATTTAAGGAAAGGGTGGGGTGGTAACTCTTCCACATTGACCATAGTTTTAACATCCCATTCACCTGTGGCAATAAGAAGAGCTGTTGCGGCTGCTGGTACGCCAGCCGTATAGGAAATGCCTTGTGCCCCAGTTTCATGAAAAGCTTGTTTGTGATCGGCTATATTATAGATAAAAATTTCTCTCGGTTTTCCATCTTTTTCGCCTTTAATAAGATCTCCAATACAGGTTTTTCCTGTGTAGTCTGGGGCGAGAGAGGAAGGGTCGGGTAAGACGGCCTTTACGACTTTCAAGGGAACGACTTCTTGTCCTTCTGCTGTCTTAATGGGCTGTTCAGATAAGAGACCAAGATTTTTTAGAACCGTAAAAACAGTGATATAACGATCACCAAATCCCATCCAGAAACGGACATTCTCTACATCAAGATTTTTGGAAAGTGAATGAATTTCATCATGTCCTGTCATATAGGCTTTTTGTTTTCCCACAACGGGAAGATCCCATTCATGGCTGACTTCAAACATTTTATTGGAAGTCCATTTTTTATTTTGCCACGACCATACTTGTCCTGTAAATTCACGGAAGTTAATTTCTGGATCAAAATTTGTAGCAAACCAACGTCCATGATTTCCGGCATTAATATCAATAATATCAATATCTGTGATTTTATCAAAATAATCATCGCGCGCTAATGCTGCATAAGCATTCACTACACCTGGGTCAAAACCTGCTCCTAAAATAGCGGTTATACCAGCTTTTTCACATTCTGGACGCCGAGGCCATTCATAATTTCCATACCAAGGAGGTGTTTCACAAATTTTCAATGGGTCTTCATGAATTGCGGTATCGATATAAGCGCATTTGGTTTCAATACAAGCTGAAAGAACAGACATATTAAGAAAAGCAGAACCAACATTAATGACAATTTCGCATTTGGTCTTTTGGATGAGCTTTATAGTTTCTTCTACATTCATGGCATTGAGCGAATGGCTTTTGAAAACACCTTGCTCTTTCATTGTGTTTTTTTCTTTAATAGAAGAAATGATGGCTTCACATTTTTTGAGTGTTCGTGAAGCAATATGAATTTCACCAAGAATATCATTGTTTTGAGCACATTTGTGTGCAACAACTTGTGCAACACCTCCAGCACCAATAATGAGAACATTTTTTTTCATTGTAGGTCCATCTCCCTTTTTAATACTGTTGTATGACGTTTTTATGGTTGGTCTTTATGAAAGGCTTTCCTGATAGTCGTTATAGCTGAATTGGCGTTGAAGTATTAATGTACCATCGCACTCTTTGAGAACAATAGCAGGCATTGTAACGCCATTAAACCAGTTTTTCTTGACCATTGTATACCCTGCTGCATCCTGAAAAGACAGTCTATCGCCTATTTTAAGAGGTTTTTGAAATTGAAATGTTCCAAAAATATCGCCGGCAAGACAAGATTTTCCACAAATCATAATTTCGTGTGGTCCTTGATTGGGTTCTAATTTAGCATTTTCACGATAAATGAGAAGATCGAGCATATGTGCTTCAATTGAGCTATCAACGATGGCTAGATTCTTTTCATTATACAATGTGTCAAGAACACTGACTTCTAATGTGGTACTTTGGGTAATAGCAGCTTCTCCTGGTTCTAGAAAAAGAGTGACACCATGGGTTTCAGAAAATTGTTTTAAGCGTTTTGCGAAAGCTTCTAGAGGGTAATTCTCAGCCGTAAAATGGATTCCGCCGCCAAGGCTTATCCAGTCAACAGCAGAAAAAAGTTCTGCAAATTTTTCTTCCATATACCCAAGCATTTGGTTAAAAAGATTAAAGTCAGCATTTTCACAATTGTTATGGATCATCAATCCGTTGATAAGAGGCAGAACTTCTTTAATAGCGCTTTGGTTTGTTTCTCCTAAGCGGCTAAAAGGGCGAGAGGGGTTGGCAAGATCAAAATTTGATGCACTGATTCCTGGGTTTAACCTTAAACCTCTTTGAATGGTTTTTGTTGCATCAGAAAAGCGTTGGAGCTGTTGGATGGAATTAAAGATGATTTTATCTGCATAACCACAGGCTTCATCAATTTCATTATCTGCCCAAGCCACTGAATAAGCATGGGTTTCTTTGCCAAATTTTTCTCTTCCTAAACGTAGTTCATAAAGGGATGATGATGTGGTTCCATCCATGAACTCAGACATTAAATCAAAAACACTCCATGTGGCAAAACATTTTAAAGCAAGTAAAATTTTAGCTCTGGACATTTCCCGTAAACGAGAAATTGTTTGCATATTTTTGATGAGTTTCGATTTGTCTATAAGATAATAGGGGGTTTTTATCATCATTTATTCATTCTTTTTTGAAGGATCTTATTGCCAAGATCAACGTTTAGTACAAAGAGTAACAGAATGTCTCAAGAAAAAAGAATCTTAAGAAAAGAATCTGTTTCTGTCTAGCAAGAGAAAGGCTTTCTGTAATTACTGTTGTTTATTATGTTGAGTTTTTTGTTATGAGTATGAAAAAAAAATTATATTATGCTTTAGCTTTTGTATTTGTTAGCAGTTTTTTCATTATAACAACCACTTTTGTTAATTGGGGGCAAAATAGAAGTGACGCTAAAGCCAAATTGGTTACTCAGACTTCTGTCCTAGATAGTTCGGTGCCTCTGATTTTTACGGGGCGTAGAGAGCTTAATGGTTTCAAAGGTTATCGTCATTATCGGCGTGGTTATCGTAAATACAGTGATAATTGGTGGTATCCTGAAGTGGCATTTGTTACATCACCACACTTAAGCACAAAAGGCGCATCATTAAAAGTTGTATCAGATGCTAAAAAAGTGTTTTTAACGTCTTCTTCGGAAAAATTAGAAAAAAAAGAGCCATGGATGCTTAAACAACACATTGAATCTTGCCGTGTACGTTATCGCTCTTATAATAAAAATGATAATAGTTTTCAGCCTTTTCATGGGGGGCGTAGGCAGTGTCTATCACGCTTTTTTAAAGGATAGAAATTAAATAAAATTTTAATTGCTTCTTGTCGTGAGCGTTATTGTTCTTACAATAAAGAGAAGACTTGTGTGGTGCGCAGTATTTTCATGCAAGCATTGTTTTTTTTAAATTTAAATGCTTTTAAGTTTTATTAAATCTTATTATCATTAAGTGTAGAATGGGGGGTGAGAATATAAGTTTTTGTTTTGTCGATGACAAAATATTAAGGTAAAATGGAGTTTAAAGAATGACAACACGGGAAGCAATGTTGGTATTGCTCGTTTTGCTTCCCTTTGGTGGAAGTGCTGTCATTGGCTTTTTTCGTTCGACAGCAAAAAATAATGAAGCTTGGTTTGCTGGGGTTGTCGCACTTTTCTGTCTTATTTTTACAATAATGCTTTATCCGGAAGTTCGTGGAAACCACATAGTGCGTTTAGATATTTCTTGGCTTCCAGAATGGGGAAGCAATTTGATTCTCCGCATAGATGGTTTGTCGTGGCTTTTTTGCTTGCTTATTACAGGGATTGGGCTGCTTGTTGTCATTTATTCACGTTATTACATAGATCCAGCGGATTCTGTACCGCGTTTTTTTTCCTTTTTTTTGGCCTTTATGGGATCAATGATAGGAATAGTTTTATCAGGTAATCTCGTCTTTTTGGTTGTTTTCTGGGAACTCACCAGTATTTTTTCTTTTTTGCTGATCGGCTATTGGTACCATAATGCAAGTGCGCGTGAGGGTGCGCGTATGGCTCTAACGATCACAGGTTTTGGCGGCTTTGCTCTTTTTATTGGAGTTTTATTGATTGGGTATACTGTTGGCAGTTTTGATTTGGATAAGGTGCTACAGTCTGGAGATATGATCCGGTTAAGTTCTCTTTATAGTCCTATCCTTATTTGTATTTTATTGGGAGGGTTAACAAAAAGCGCGCAATTTCCTTTTCATTTTTGGCTACCCAACGCGATGGCTGCTCCAACCCCCGTATCGGCTTATTTGCATTCGGCAACAATGGTAAAAGCGGGATTGTTTTTGCTCGTTCGTTTATGGCCTGTGCTCTCTGGAACAGAGCTTTGGTTTTGGCTGGTTGGCTTTTCAGGACTCTCAACTCTTCTTCTAGGTGCCTATTTTTCCATGTTTCAGCAAGACTTGAAAGGACTGCTTGCTTACTCGACTATTAGTCATCTTGGATTAATTACAACACTTTTAAGTCTTGGTAGTCCACTTGCATGTGTTGCGGCGATCTTTCATATGGCCAATCATGCTACTTTTAAAGCTTCTTTATTTATGGCTGCTGGCATTATTGATCACGAGACGGGAACACGTGATATGCGTAAACTGTCAGGGCTTTATCGTTCTATGCCTATTACAGCAACTCTTGCTTTAGTTGCGAGTGCAGCGATGGCTGGGGTTCCTTTGTTGAATGGTTTTTTATCGAAAGAGATGTTTTTTGCTGAAGCTGTTGAAACGCATATGGAATCATGGCTCGATTGGATTGCACCTTATGTGGCAACGCTGGCCAGTCTGTTTAGTGTGACCTATTCTATACGCTTTATTCATGGCGTTTTTTTAGGATCAAAGCCTGACAATTTGCCCAAGACTCCCCATGAACCACCGCATTTCATGCGTTTACCAATGGAGCTTTTGGTGTTTATTTGTTTAGCGGTTGGTATTTTTCCTAATTTAACAATAGGACCTATTTTAGATAATGCGGTCGTGTCTGTTTTAGGACCAATGACAATTCCTTATAGTTTGGCTGTTTGGCATGGGTTTAACACTCCATTAGTGATGAGCTTTGTTGCATTATTAGGGGGCGGATTGCTCTATGCTGTTGGGCATCGTTATTTTTTATCCTGTGATGATGGGGCTCCTTTTTTCCGTCACTTAAAAGGGCCGCGTATTTTTGAACGCATTCTCGTAATTATTTCTTGGAAATGGGCACGTGCGGTGGAGTCTGCTTTGTCAACACGCCGTTTGCAGATCCAATTGCATTGGATTTTTTGGGTCTGTTTTGCCTTTGTTGGTCTTTTACTTTGGTGCGATGGTTTCATTCCAGTGGGGACATTACCGCTTTTTCCACTTGATATTCCTTTTCTCGCTCTTTGGCTGGTTGGCGGATTATGTGCGCTTTTAGTGGCTTGGCGAGCAAAGTTTCATCGTCTTGCTTCACTTATGCTTTTAGGGGGAGCTGGTTTGATGACTTGTACAACCTTTTTATGGCTTTCTGCTCCTGATTTAGCAATAACACAATTGGTTGTTGAGGTTGTTACAGTCGTTTTATTATTGCTTGGTTTACGGTGGTTGCCTAAACGTTTGCATGACCCTGGGCCAGCTGCTGTTCATTTTTGGGTTCGCTTGCGTCGTTTCCGTGATTTCATCATATCCCTTGTAGGAGGTGCTGGTGTAGCATGGCTTTCTTTTGCAGTGATGACACGTCCTCAAGGTACGACGATTTCTGATTTTTTTCTAACACATGCTTACTCAGATGCTGGTGGTCGCAATGTTGTGAATGTGTTATTGGTTGATTTCCGTGGTTTTGATACCATGGGAGAAATTGTGGTTTTGGGTGTTGTTTCCCTTACTGTTTTTGCACTCTTACGACGTTTTCGTCCTGCGCCTGAGAGTATTGATGCGCCTTTTCAACAACGTATCCAGAAAGCCTTTGATATAGCACAGCCTAATCGAAATGTGGGAGATACAGTATTGAATTATTTAGCTGTTCCTGCTGTTATTATGGGTTGGCTCTTTCCGATTATTATCGCTTTTGCTATTTATTTATTCATGCGAGGGCATGATCTGCCAGGAGGTGGATTTGTCGGTGGTATTACTTTGGCTATAGGATTTATTTTACAATATCTTGCACGCGATATTCGGTGGGTGGAAACGCATTTGAGAGTTTTACCTTTGCGTTGGATAGGCTTTGGTTTATTATTGTCAGTCGTAACGGGGATGGGCTCTTGGTTTTTTGGATATCCTTTTTTAACATCCTTTTTTCGATATATTCATCTTCCGTTAATTGGGAAAGTTCCCATGGCATCTGCTTTTTTGTTTGATTTTGGTGTGCTTTCTCTTGTGTTAGGAGCAACTGTTCTCATTTTAATTGCACTTGCACACCAGTCAATTCGGAGTTACCGAATCGGTAAGAAACCTATTTTAAAAGAGAAGGAAAATTAATGGAAATTGTTCTTTCTTTGGGTATCGGTGTTTTTGTCGGATCAGGTATTTGGCTTGTTTTGCGTCCACGTACTTTTCAAGTCATTCTTGGTTTGTCCTTGATCTCCTATGGTGTTAATCTTTTTATATTTTCAATGAGTAGACCGCGTAGTAATGCTGCTCCAATTGTTGATTCTACCACTGTTATTAATCCAGCTAATTATGTCGATCCTCTCCCACAAGCCTTGGTTTTAACTGCGATTGTGATTGGTTTTGCAACAACAGCTTTATTTTTAGTTATCTTGTTGGTTTCACGTGGTTTAACGGGTTCTGATCACGTTGATGGACGTGAGGTGCAATAATGGAAATAGGAGTGCATCATCTCCTTATTTTGCCTATTCTTTTGCCGTTAATCACTGGAGCACTTCTTCTTTTTTATGATGAACGTCGTGCAAAACTTAAATCATTCATCAGTCTTTCTTCTGCGGGACTGTTGGTTGTTACTGCCATTTTATTGATTATACATACTCTTGAAATAGCACCGGCTTGCGATGTTTATCGACTTGGTAATTGGCCGTCTTCTTTTGGAATTGTTTTAGTCCTTGATCGCTTAAGCGCTATGATGCTTTTACTTTCCAGCTTGTTGGTGACTAGCGTGTTGGTTTTTGCGCGGGCTCATTGGTACAAAGCTGGCTCTCATTTTCAGTCACTAATGCAATTTTTTATGGTGGGGATAAATGGTGCTTTTTTGACTGGCGATTTATTTAATTTATTTGTGTTTTTTGAAGTTATGTTAACGGCTTCCTATGGGCTTGCTTTGCATGGTTCTGGTCAGACACGCGTGCGCGCAGGATTGCATTATGTTGTGGTTAATCTTGTTGCTTCATTATTTTTTTTAGTTGGTATAGCGCTCATTTATGGAGTCGTTGGTACTCTTAATATGGCCGATTTGGCTGTTAAAATAAAATATATATCTTCTACAGATATTGTTTTATTCGAAATAGGTGTTGCACTTTTAGGTATTGCTTTTTTGCTTAAAGCGGGTATGTGGCCGCTTAATTTTTGGTTGGTGCCAACTTACAGTGCAGCAGCAGCGCCTGTTGGAGCTTCTTTTGCAATTTTGAGCAAGGTTGGTATTTATATTATCTTACGTTTAACGTTGCTATGGTTTGGTCCTGAAAGTGAATATTTTAACCATTTTGGTCATACGGTTTTGTTTTATGGTGGGCTTGCCACTATGATTGTTGGTTTTATTGGGGTATTGGCGAGCCAAGTTTTGGTGCGTTTGGCAGCTTATAGTGTGCTTGTTTCTTCTGGTACATTGTTGGCTGCGATCGGGATAGGCAATGCAGCACTGACAGCAGGCGCACTTTTTTATATTGTTTCTTCAACTTTAGCACTGGGAGCTTTTTTTCTTTTGGTAGAGTTGGTTGAACGCTGTCAAGATGTGGCTGCTAATGTTCTTGCTGTCACAATGGAGGTGTATGGTGACGATGAAGAGGAGGAAGAAGATGAAGTTGGCATCTATTTTCCAGTAACCTTGGCAATTCTTGGAGCTTGTTTTGGTATCTGTGCCATTTTGATTATTGGATTGCCGCCTTTTTCTGGTTTTGTTGCTAAATTTATGATGTTCATGGCAATTTTAAATCACAGTAGAGAGGATTTTTCTGCCTCTCTACCGGTTTACCAAGATTGGCTTTTTATAGTTTTTGTCACTCTCTCTGGTTTTGCGGCTTTGATTGCATTGACACGAACGGGTATCCGAACTTTTTGGGTTTCTCTTGAAGGGCGTATTCCCCGTGTGCAAGTGATAGAATTTGCGCCTATTGCCGCTCTCCTTGCTTTGTGTTTTCTTATAACAATTGTAGCCAGTCCTGTTAGTCATTATATGTCTGAAACTGCTAAGACTTTGTATGAACCTCAAAACTATATTAGGAGCGTTTTAACGGATTTTTCTCTCGAAAATAGGGAGGTGAGTAAATGAATCGTTTTTGTCCTTCCCCTTTTTTCAGTGGTGTCATTGTCCTTATGTGGCTTATTTTAAATGGTTTTAGTTTAGGGCAATTGCTTTTAGGGATTTTAACCGCTTTGTTTTGTGGTTGGATGATACGGCTTCTGGAGCTGGAGAAGGCTGTTATTAAAAGCTGGAGTGCGGTTTTTCGTCTCGTTTTTCGAGTATTTATAGATTCTATATTCTCAAATGTTTCGGTGGCTTGGTCTGTTTTAACAAAAAGGTCTCGAGAGCAGAAATCTGGTTTTATTGTAGTACCTCTTCTGCTTCATAATCGCACTGCTTTGGCTATTTTAGCATGCATCCTTTCGGCAACCCCTGGAACTGCTTGGGTTGCCTATAATAGTAAAAAGGGTGAACTTTTGCTTCATGTCTTAAATTTAAAAAATGGATATGATTACAAACAGTTGATCAAACAACGGTATGAGCAATTGCTTTTGGAGATTTTTTTATGAGTATGGTGATTCTTTATTGGGGGCTTTTCTTTTCACAGTTTTTTTTAAGTTTAGCGGTGATTTTTGCGCTGTTTCGGTTGATTCGTGGTCCACGGGCGCAGGATAGAATTGTTGGTTTGGATGCCCTTTATATAACCACTATTCTTTTGTTTCTTACATTCGATATTCGTTCAGGAACAACCACTTATTTTGTCGCAGCTCTCATTATTGGGTTGTTGGGATCTGTCTCAAGCATCGCTTTGGCGAAATTTCTTATGCGGGGGGAGATTATTGAATGAAAGATGATATATCGCTTGTGGTTGCTATTGCTATCACAGTTTTCTTAATATTAGGGTCTGGATTGACATTGATCGCAACGATAGGTTTGGTGCGTTTTTCCAATTTTTATAAGCGTTTGCATATGCTTTCAGTATGTACGAGTTGGGGCGTTGGTAGTATTCTTATTTCTTCATTTCTTTATTCAATATTTGTGGATCATTATTTTGTTTTTCATGAAGTTTTGCTGATGTTTTTTTTGTTTTTAACAGCACCGGTAGCTTCTATGTTGCTTTCACATACAGCAGCTTATCGACATCATTCAGAAGAACAGTCAGAAAAACCGCTGGCTCTTTTATTACACCAGACGGAGGAAAAGTTACCCACGTCAGAAGGAACATCAAGAGATGAGAGCCAGCGCGGTTCTTGAAATCTTCTTTATTCTGTGCTTTTTTCTTCTACACAGTGGATGGGTTTTTCTTCTTTTGGATCATTAATAAGATCGTAAAATATGGCTTCATTTTTAGTTATCCACCAAATGTATTGACCACCCACATATTTTCCTCCAGAAGCGGCAATTACATTAGAACCAACGATGCGCTTACCGTTCCATTTTAAATCAACAAGCGCAATATTGCCAGCATTATGATAAGTTGCCTCAACATGCTCTTTACTTGTTCCCATGTCGCATTGATAGGAGACGGTCTCTGTTGTTGGTTCTGGATCATCTGGTACTTCAATGACTAAAGAACTTGCTAATGCATTAATTGAACCGAGGAGTAAAACACTTAAAGTAATGAAAAATTGTTTAGTAAAAGAAATTTTTTTCATAATATTTCCCGTATTATTTAAAATAATAATGTTGACTCATCTTTACAGAGGATAGGTTTTTTTTCTTCTGGATCCTGAGCAAGGTCATAAAGCGTGACTTCTTTGTTCTTCTCCCACCAGATATACTGAGCTCCTGCAAATTTTGCTCCTGTTGCCGCGATGACATTAGCAGCAATGACACGGTCACCGTTCCATTTGAAATCAACCAACGAAATATTGTCAGCATTAAGATAGACTGCCTCTACGCGCTCTTTACCTGTTCCAGTATCACATTGATAGGTAATGGTCTCTGTTTTGGGCTCTGGATTGTCTGGTACTTCAATGATTAAAGAACCAGCTAAGCTATTGTTTGAGCTGAAGAGTGATAAACTTAAAGCGGTGAAAAATCCTAAAATGTGCAAAGTTTTTTTCATGATGCTTCCCTATATTCCTAATATTGTGCACAAAGAATAATTTGACTGATACGATGGTGTCTACGGCAGGATTCGAACCTGCGACCCCAGGATTCATACCACTTCGATTTTCACCGCCAGCCTTATCGGCTGTTTGTGGTCTGGACTGTCTCTTCACCTTGAAGCTTTTGCTCTTTAGGTGCTGCCCGTTCAGTCTCTACACCTTTCTCTCATTTGAAAAGAGACTTGGCTCGGGATTGGCATATAGTCGCCCATGAAGCTTTCCCCGAATTTGAGCAGATTCACTTTGAGGATTTCTCCTCAAAGTGCCCAATTTCTTTAGGAATCCTGTGCTCTATCCTACTGAGCTACGCAGACATCATCATATTTAATCTTTAATAGAAGTATAAAAACGAATCAATTATATTCAATATGAATTAACGAATTTCTGTTAATTTTTGTTCCAAAAAGGATAAAACTGCATCTGGTGAAATATTTTTTGCAATAAATGATTGGCCAAGTCCGCGTGTTAAGATGAAAGTCAAATTGTTTTGCGAAACTTTTTTATCTTGGGCAATGAGAGTCATTAAAGTTTCAGCATCTGGTAGAGGCCCTGGGATATCCTTTAATTGTGTAGGCAATCCTATAAATTTGAAGTGCGCTTCAATGCGTTGTGTAAGCGTGGGGCTTATTAAATTTAATTGAGCAGAAAATTGATGAGCTAGAATCATCCCAATTGCTACACTTTCGCCATGGATTAAACGGTTAGAGTCATAAGCGGTTGCTGTTTCAAGCATGTGTCCAAATGTATGGCCGAGATTTAAGAGTGCGCGCTCTCCGGTTTCGTATTCATCGCGTGCTACAATGTCAGCTTTAAATTGGCATGAGCGAACAATGGCCTCTGTTCGCATAGGGCCATTAGAGAAAATTTTCTGCCCATTTTTTTCAAGCCACTCAAAAAAGTCAGGTTGGTTAATGAGACCGTATTTTACTATTTCTGCGTAGCCAGCGCGAAATTCGCGCGGCGGCAGGGTATCAAGAAGACACGTGTCAGCAATAACGCATTGTGGTTGATAAAAAGCACCGATAAGATTTTTGCCATATTGGTTATTGATTCCAGTTTTTCCACCAACAGAGGAATCAATTTGTGCAAGAAGCGTTGTGGGCATTTGAATGAAGTTCATACCACGGCGGATTATACTTGCTGCAAATCCTGCTAGATCGCCAATGACACCACCGCCAAAAGCAATAACACAGTCGCCTCTTTCTAAACGCGCAGCAAGAATTTGATCGATGACAACTTGCAGGGTTGAAAATGATTTTGATTGTTCTCCCGCTTCTACAATAATAGGGACAGTATGAATTTTATTTTTTGTCAATTCTGCTTGCAATATCTCCAAATAAAGGGAGGCAACATTTGTATCTGTAACAAGTGCCAAGCGCGTTTGATGAGGATCTTTTTTGTTAAGAGCATGTTTAATCTGTGAAGCAGCTTGTGTAATCAGACCCGGACCAATGATGATATCGTAACAGTGTTTGTCCAGTTTAACAGTGACGGTTTTGGTTTGCATGCTGGTTATCCCTATTGTTAATTTCTGTGTATAGGTAGTGCTGTACGGATCGTATAACATTTTGTGCTACGGTATGACGGCTTTCTTTATGACTGTTAATTGTTAAGTTTGCCTTTGCATAGATAGGATAACGCTGTTCCATGAGTTTTTGCATAGTTTCTTTAGGATTGGCTGTTTGAAGCAGGGGACGTGTTGGGTGTTTTGAGACACGTTGCATGAGGATATCAAGATCGACTTTTAGCCATATGGATATACCATTTTGGTGAATGGCTTTTCGGATATTTTCATTTATGTAGGCACCACCACCTGTTGCTAAAACAAGGGGACTTTTTTTCATGAGGTTTAGAATAACACGCTGTTCAAGAGCACGAAATTCGGATTCACCATAAATTTCAAAGAGTTCCGTGATTGTCATTTGTGCAGCTTTTTCAATTTCTTGGTCAGAATCATAAAAAGGTAAACGAAGCATGGTGGCGACGCGTTTTCCGATCACTGATTTTCCTGCCCCCATAAGACCAACAAGGACAAGTGCTCTTTTATCAAGGGACGATAAGAGCTGATTCTTTATTTGTGTTATGGGGACGCGTTTTTGTCGATTGCTTTTCATAACTTTATTTCGGCATTTATCCATCTTAAAGTCAATTCCTGTTAATCTTTGTGAGGCATAATACGAGATAGAATATTTTTGGGTAGGTTATTGTCTTATGCCAACATTGACTAGATTTTTGATGATTCTTTTCATTTTGCTTTCTGTTCTTTTCATTATAATGGGTGCTCTTGTGGTTTGGGTTGAACCAGTAACTGTGGATATGTACATTGATGTTCCTTTGGATTCATGGAATCTTTCTACGGGAGCGAATCAATGAAATGAAAAGTGATGCTGTGATAGATCATTTTCTTGAGATGATGAGTGCGGAGAGAGGGGCTTCGCCTCATACGCTTGCGGCTTATCAGCATGATTTGCAGTGGGCACAAGACGAATTGTCTTCACACTCTGTTTCGCTTTTTTCAGCACAAAAAGAAGATTTAATTACCCTTTTGTCGCTTATGCATACTTTTGGTTTTGCGGCATCGTCGCAAGCGCGCCGTTTATCGACTTTGCGTCAGTTTTATCAATTCCTTTATGCTGAAGGGTTGAGAGCAGATGATCCCTCTCATGATATTGATGCACCTCGTCAGGGGCGTCCTTTGCCCAAAATCATGAGTGAAGATGCAGTGATAAAATTGCTTGATTTTGCGGAGTTAGAAGTCAATCAAGCAGACTATGGGTCCAAAGGTTATTTCCGTGCACTGCGTCTTCAGCTATTGATTGAAATGCTTTATGCAACAGGGTTACGTATTAGTGAGTTGGTGAGTCTGTCGGTTCAGTCTGTTCGAAGGAAAGAGTACAGCGTTTTGGTTCATGGTAAGGGCAAAAAAGAACGAATGGTGCTGTTATCAAAAAAAGCATGCCAAGTTCTTTCACAGTGGTTAAATTTGCGTGATCAGGGAAAGGATGCTACGAGTTCTTATCTTTTTCCGGCGCATTCCGAGACAGGATATATTGCTCGTCAAGTCGTTGCACGGGAGTTGAAAAATCTCGCTAGAAGAGCAGGGATAGGAAGTGATAGCTTTTCTCCCCATGTGTTGCGTCATGCTTTTGCTAGTCATCTTTTGCAAAATGGTGCTGATTTGCGTGCCGTTCAACATTTGTTAGGTCACTCTGATATTGCTACTACTCAGATTTATACCCATGTGTTGGAAGAGGGACTTTATCGTTTAGTCAATGAGCATCATCCACTTGCCGATGAGCAAAAGGCTCGTTAAAGAAAAGGTGATGTTTTTGAAAAAGACTTTATAAAGCAAATTATAAGTGTATAAGTGACACTGAATGAGTTGACACAAATGTATAATTATCTTGATTTTGAAAAACCAGTTGCTGATCTTGATGGGAAAATTCTTGAATTAAAAAAAATTTCTCAGGAAAAAGGCAGTCTTGATATGAGTGACGAGATTGCTCGTCTTGAAACGCGTTCCCAAACAGCGTTGCGCGATATTTATAAAAAATTATCGCCGTGGCAGAAAACACAAGTTGCTCGTCATCCGGATCGTCCCCATTTTATGGACTATTCTAAACGCCTATTGAGTGACGTTACGCCTTTGGCCGGAGATCGCAAGTTTGCTGAAGATGAGGCTATTCAAGCGGGGTTTGCACGCTTTAAAGGTGAGGCCATTGCTTATATCGGTCAAGAGAAAGGTCACGATACGCAAACACGTTTGCGCTATAATTTTGGTTCTGCACGTCCAGAAGGCTATCGTAAAGCTGTACGTATTATGGAAATGGCTGACCGCTTTGGTTTGCCACTCCTCACTTTTATTGATACAGCAGGTGCTTATCCTGGGGTAAGCGCTGAAGAACGTGGGCAAGCGGAAGCAATTGCTCAATCAACAGCTACAACTTTGCGTTTGAAAGTTCCTGTGGTTTCCGTTGTTATTGGAGAAGGCGGTTCTGGAGGGGCGATAGCAATCGCGGCTGCCAACAAAGTTTATATGTTGGAGCACGCAATTTACTCTGTTATTTCACCAGAAGGAGCAGCTTCTATCTTATGGCGTGATCCAGCTCGTGCAAAAGATGCTGCAATGAATATGCGTATTACCGCTCAAGATTTGTATCGCTTAAAGATTATTGATGGCATTATTTCGGAACCTTTAGGGGGAGCGCATCGTGACAAAGAGATTGTCATTGATGCAACGGGTGATGTTATTTCAGAGGCTTTAAAAGCTATGGCTGGAAAAGATGGTCAAGTGCTTAAACAAGAGAGAAGGGAAAAATACCTTCAAATTGGTCGATCTCTAACATAGGTTATTTTTTGTGAGGGGTGTTGGATTGGAGTTTTATTCGATGACATTTAGCAGATTCCTCGCTGTGTGTGTGTTGTTTGTAATGGGACTATTGACAGCATGTGAAGGAAGATTACCAGCCTCTATTCGCGCTAAAGTTGAGCAGCCATTGCCGCAAGAAATTAAAAATAGAATGGTTCTGTATGATATAGATCCCTATGCACCGATTATGATGCGGTTTTTTAAGGAAGAAAATCTTGCTGAAGTTTGGAAGCAATCTCGTTCAGGACCTTTTATATTGGTTGCTCGCTATGGCATTTGCAAATGGTCTGGTAAGCTTGGACCTAAATATAAAGAAGGGGATCTTCAGACACCAGAGGGTTTTTATACTATTAGCGCAAACCAAATGAATCCTTATTCAAAATATTATCTCTCTTTTAATATAGGATTTCCTAACCTGTATGATCAGGAAAATGGTCGCACAGGAAGCAATCTTATGGTGCATGGTTCTTGCTTTTCCGCAGGTTGTTATTCTATGAGTGATAAGAACATGGCTCAGATTTATGCGTTTGCACGGGATGCTTTTAAAGGAGGACAAAGAGAGTTTCAGTTGCAGGCTTTTCCTTTCCGCATGACCGAGGATAATATGTCACGTCATAGCAAGAATCCTCATTATCAATTCTGGGTTATGCTTAAGAAAGGTTATGATTTTTTTGAAAAAAATCGTCAACCTCCAACTGTTGAGGTTTACGGAAAACGTTACGTTTTTAATCGCGATATTGATAAAACTTCAGTTTCTCTAATGCAGTGAGTGTTATTGTATCCTACAGCACCGTAAACACTATCACTTAATAATGGTGATACAGGATATGCAAAAACTTTGCACATAAGGTTTTTAAGTGAGTAGTCAATATTTTAAAGCGCAGAGTTTTTTCATAGAGCTTTATGTAAGTAAATCATATGAAGTGGGAAGCCAAGAGGAATTTTTTCAAGGAAGTTGGATTGTTTGCACATCGTTACTGGTCTCAACCTTCGTTTGAGTAAGTTAACATGAAATGTACCTCTCTTTTTATTCTTTTATGCTGTGAAATATTGTCTTGTCGTGCTGTTATAAGATACATTCACATATTTTAAAATGCGATATTGCCTCTGTCTGATTTTGGTTTTTTTCTTAACAGGGATTTTGATTTCAATTAGCTTGAATAAATATAGAGTTGAGCAGAATATTTTAGAACCAAGAATTTGGCCAATCGGTCTGTGAAATGAATCACATGAAGTTATTTGCAGATGAAGCGCATTTAGAGAGAAAACAATCTGTTTTCAGATTGATGGGTATTAATTTTTTATCGTAACAATTTGATTTATAATGATAATTTAGTGTTTTCAAGTCAAATTAGAGCCCTGAATACCGTAAGATTTTCTCATTTCAAAGCCGTTCCATGTTGAATAAATTAAAACCATTTGCTTGCACGTTACAAGCGGGGATCGCTGCGTGGGTGAAATTGTACAAGAAAGACTAAAATGCTTTTTACAAACCGTTTTAAGTGCCAAGAGCTTGTTTCAACATTGGGAATTAGCAAAGTGTGTAATGGTGCCGGTTTGCTCCTTTAAAAGCATAAAGATGGTGGTGCCAATGAATTTAATGTTATATCATTGAAGGGGCGAAAAAATTAAAATTTTATTCCTGGAATGACCAGAGGATTTTCTAAGAGAGCTGTTTTATCTGCAGTATCTATTGCTGGTTTATTAAAAAAAGCATTGAGGAGCTTTTGTATTGCTTCTTTTTCAACACCATCGGCAATGATGACAAAACGTGTTTGTTTTATTCCTTTTGGCCATGCTGGCAATCTTATGGGAGGATGAAAAAATGTTTGTACGCCATGTAATACAAGTGGGCGATAAGGGTCATCACGCAATGCGATAATTGCTTTAATACGTAATAATTTTGTACCATAGCGCTCTTGTAGGAGATCTAAAAAAGCTTCAATTGTGGCGTAATCAACAGGATCCTCACAGTTTAGTGAAAAGGTACGAATGGTTTTATGGGGGGTATGATCATGTGGGGTAGTCGTAAGATTTTGTTTAAGTTTTGTATTTTCTCCTTTTTCATCCCATAATGTGTTATTTATTAATAGATTTGAACAGAAATCTTCAGAATGGGCGTCAATGATTTGTGCTGTGGGATTCATTGTTTTAAGTGTGCTAAGGAGTGTATCTGAAAGCGTTTGTGGGTCTCTAAGATCTGTTTTGGTGAGAATGATTTTATCAGCAAATATTAATTGTTTATATATTTCAGGGTAGCGCTTACATATGGAAAGTGGGCTTAATGTATCAAATGTTGCAATAACAGCATTTATGGACAATGTTTGAATAAACAATGGGTGGCTTAAAAGTATTTGTAAAATAGGGGCGGGATCAGCCATCCCTGTGGTTTCAATGATAATATGATGGAGTTGTTTGATCTGTCCTGTCTGAACGCGATTTATTAAATCAATTAATGTGTCGATGAGATCACTGCGTAAATTGCAACATAAGCAACCATTGGCAAGCTCAATAATTCCTTCTGTCGTTTTTTCAACCAGAAGGTGATCAATACTGATTTCGCCGAATTCATTGATGATAACAGCACATTCTGTTAGAAGAGGGGCTTGTAGCATACGGTTAAGCAAAGTTGTTTTGCCAGAGCCTAAAAAGCCCGTAATAAGCGTGAGAGGGATGCACTTTATTTTCATGTTAATCATCAATCATAGTTTTGTTTTTAAAAAATATATCTCAGTATGTCGAACCAATTTATAATGGTGTCCGTGAGGGATATAATGGTTAATCCCCCATGAAATCTATTGTACCACTATCTTTACGCTTATAAAGATAGGTGCACGTGGGTATATCATACACTTTTTAGCGTCAATGTTATGATAATTCTTGGTTCTTGAAAGGATTTATAGGAAGGATTTTTATTCCTTGTTTTAATTATTTTATCTACATGTTCATCCATCTTGTGGCGCGCAAGAGACTGGTTTTATTGATTCAACAAATACAGATTTGAAATGAGAGAATCTTACAATACTTGTGGGTCTGACATAAGGTACAAAATAATTAATTATCATTATAAATCAAAGTATTATAATTAATTGTAGATTATGATTTATGGCTTTTTATAGAATGGTTTGCGTGCTTTTTATACGGAATATAGGGTTTTCTTAGTGGTTTTACTGTCATTTTAGGTGCTTGTGGCGTACGAATGAGGTGTACTGATAAAGGATGAGAAAAAGAAGGTGGAGCAGTGATAAAAGGTGAGGTGAGAATAATATTTCCTTGATCATCATATGAATTTGCATGCATTTTTATGGCTTCAGGTGTGCATGTTTGTTGTCTCATATTGTTGGCTTGTGTTATGTTGCTCCCATAAGGTTTTAATGTTGCTAGTGTTAATTGGGGGCTTCCTTGGTGCAAAAATCCTATTTCAAGAAGTTGTGCAGCTTTTTCTTCTCTTTCGCTTATGTTGTTAGCACCTAGAATGACAGCAATAATTGTACGTTTATTGCGGGTGGCTGAGGCAACAAGATTAAAACCAGAGGCACAGATAAAGCCTGTTTTCATACCGTCTATCCCATAAAAACGGCCAATGAGGTTGTTTGAATTATGCTGAATTTTTCGATTATTACCAAAATCAATGGCTGGAATAGAAAAATAATGAGCATATTGTGGAAATTCTCGACGTATTTGAACGGCTAAAAGAGCAATATCGCGTGCCGTGGAGTAGTTTTGAGGGTCTGGTAAACCACTTGCGTTTGCAAAATGGGTGCCAAACATGCCTAAACGTTTAGCTTCGCTATTCATTTTACGTACAAAATCTTTCTGTGAACCTGCAATGGCTTCACTCATGGCAATAGCTAAATCATTGGTAGATTTAACCATGGTGATACTTAAGGCTGTATCAAGTGTGAGTACAGAACCAGCTTTATAGCCTGAACGATATGAGGGAGCTTTTGCGGCGTATTCGCTGATGGTGATATGTTTGTTTGGTGAAACTTCTCCTCGGCTCATGGCACGAAAAATAACATAAGCGGTCATTAATTTTGTCAAGGAAGCAGGATACCAACGCTCAAAAGCTTGATTATGTTTTAAGATACGCCTCGTTGTAACATCAACAGAAATAAAAGGCTGCGCTAGAGCGACAGCGCTGGATAAACTCAAAATCACAGAAAAAAATAAATTATAGAAGAGACGTTGCATTAATTTAAATCTAGTTCCCTCTTATTCGTTATTTAGAATTGTTTTAATGTAGCACACAAAGCTTTTAAGTCTAGGATAGGGAGGAAAGATGGTTAATTGCTGTATCCGTTGTGTCTGTGGGATAAAAACCAACACTCATTTTTATTTTCCCCTTGAATTTGGTTTGATGACTTAAGTATCTCAAGAAATACTTTTTAAATAATGAAGATTGTGCAAGATTTCATGTTCTTGGAGGGATTGAATTTCTCAGAAAAGAATGAATCTGCATAATCATGCATTTTTCTTGCTCTCCTGTTAGGATAGCCCTTGGCACTTGAGACTGTTCGTAAAAAGCATTTTAATCTTTTCTTGTATCGTTTTATTCACACAGATATCCCCGCTTGTAATGTGTAAGAAAATGATTCTAATTGATTCAACCTAGAATAGATTTGAAATGAGAGAATCTTACGGTATTCAGGGTTCTCATTCAAGTTGAATAACGCTAAAACATCCTTATAAGTCAATGAGATGTATGTTATTTAAATGATTTAAAAGAGAGGAAGAATTCTTTTTCAAAAAAATTTACACATTGATTATTTCTTATCATGTACATGTGTTTTATAATTTTGAATTAGAAAGTTTGAAGTATCTTTCTTATATTTTTGTTTCTTATACTCCGCTCAATATACAAAGTGATACACTATTCTTATCAATCAGTGCATTGTTTCATGATGATTTAGTTTTTGAAGTTTCTGAACAGCGTATGGTGGCATAGGAGGAGGGCTAGGATCTTGAGCTGCTAAGAGAAGCAGTTCATCACACGCTTTTTCAGTTTTTTGGACAAGTTGATCTAGAAAATCACGTTTGCTTAAACCTGCCTCTATCGGGGGAAGAATACGGACACGAATTGTTCCGGGATAGCGGCGAAAATTATTGCGTGGCCAATATAAACCCGCATTGTGTGCAATAGGAACAACTTGAAGTCCTAATTCATTATAGAGCGCGACAATTCCTGACTTATAATCTGGTTTTTGACCGGGTTGTCGGCGTGTTCCTTCGGGAAAAATCAAGATTTGGCGCCCTTGTTTTACTTTCTCTTTTGCTTTTTGTATAACCATTTTTAAGGCTTTGATGGGGGTTGTACGGTTAATGGGGATAATTTGTGTTTTTGCCATATACCAGCCAAACAATGGAATCCACATCAATTCACGTTTTAAAATGAGAGTGGGATCATCAAAATAGGGAACAAGACTGAAAGTTTCCCAAGCCGATTGATGCTTTGGAGCAATGATATAGGGTCCTTTGGGAAGATTTTCTAAACCTTCAATCTCATAACTTGTGCCTGCGATGTATTTTTGCAAAAAGAGTGTAACGCGTGCCCATGTTTTAGGGACAATCCATGCCTTTTTGCGGGGCATTAAAAAATAAACGGGAGCGTAAAGAATCATTTGTATGAAAGTTGTTGTATAAAAAGCGAACGTAAAAAGAATAGAACGAAGGATAAGCACTACATTTTCCATTTTATATCTATAAGAAGACTTCATATATAATATAATTCACATGAGAAAACATCTTCTTTATGTTTTTTCAAGCATCTATTTTTTCGGTAACTCATTTTCCGATATTTAAAAACAGAAGGGAAGAGGTTAATGGAATTACAAAAAGATAAACTTTTTATTCCACGGATTTTATCTATTGCGGGAACAGATCCTTCTGGTGGCGCTGGAATGCAGGCGGATTTGAAGGTTTTTTCAGCTATGAAAACTTATGGTATGAGTGTGGTTACAGCTGTTGTTGCACAAAATACTCAGGGTGTGCGTTCTTTTCAGGCATTAGATGCTTCTTTTGTTGCAGATCAAATTGATTCTGTTTTTGAGGATATCCATGTTGATGCCGTTAAAATTGGTATGGTTGCAAATGCTCAGATTGCACAGGTTATTGCAGAACGTCTTGCTTATCATAAAGCGCGTTTCATTGTTTTTGATCCGGTTATGGTTGCAAAAAGTGGTGATGTTCTTTTAAAGTCTGATGCAATTGAAATTATGCGTGATGTTCTTGTGCCGATGTCAACTTTGATCACGCCAAATTTGCCTGAAGCTGCACTGTTATTGGGAGGTGAAGTGCAATGGTCTTTAGAGACTATGTATCAATATGCTCCACGACTCTTGGCGCTAGGGTGTCATGCAGTTTTGTTAAAAGGGGGACATTTGAATACGATTACCAAAAATAGTACAGAAAATTACGATTGTTCTAGTCCAGATCTTTATTGTGACTGTGAAAACCTTTTTATACTTGAAGCCTCTCGTCTTTCAACTACTCATGATCATGGGACAGGGTGTACCATTTCTGCTGCCATTGCAGCTCTGTTACCTACTCAACCTTTGGATTGCGCTGTTAAACAAGCAAAAGATTATTTGCATGGCGCTTTAACTGCCTCAGATGCTTTAAAAGTAGGGAAAGGGCGAGGGCCGCTTCATCATTTTTATGCATTATGGAAAGATTAATACAACGGTTGATTGTGAAAAATCTTCATTCTATGAATTTGTGTCGTCATTATATGATGTTTTGGGCTTATGATTGATAAGTGTTAGCGCATTGTAGCTTAACAGTTATTTTGTATTAAGAAGGATAAGAAAAAATGTTATAATTTGCTTCTTTTATATATTTTTTACGATTAATCTATCCTGTTTCAGAGGCAATTTTGAGTATAAAAAAGAGAGCAAGGAATTGAAAATCAGGATTTGATAGCAAAAAGTGTAGAGGGAAAGACCTTTTACAAGGCGATATTAAAGCTGGCGGATCCACTATATTTGCTGTTTCTTATATTGGTGGCAAAACAGGATGAGTCAAAATCGTCATCAAAATTATTATATATCTAACATTTACATAGTTTTTGTCGGCACGGATAGGGTTTTCTAAATAGAAATTGATACTTCCTGATGGAATTATCAATGATCTTTCAGGTGATATGGTAAATTTTTTTCGGATATTACAACGTCATTATCCTTTTTTATGGAGATGCTTTATGGAATTATTGGCGTTTCAGATGAGTAGCCATGAGGAGTTTCAACATTTATACAGCAAGATCTAGAAATTTTTACGAATTTAGAGCGGACTTTAAGGTTTTTATATTTATAGTGATTAAATTTTAGCAAGAAGGTAGTCGATTGCACAATCGGAGTTTCAATAGACCTGTAGCGTGTGGTTTAATCTTTTCAAAATTGAATTTTTATTCTGTTGTTTAGCAGATGTTACCATTAAACATTTAAAATGGTCTAATTTTGTTGTGCACTATGACGATTTCAATACTTTATGTTACCTTATCTTGATTTGAAGTTATGCTTCTCATGTAAAATAGGATGCATTTATATTGTTAATTCACATGTCTATTTTAAAGAGATTTCTCTCAAAGTGTGTCACATCCATTTTATAATAACGTTCGTGAATGGTCTAAAGCCTCTATGAAGTGTATAAAGCTATTATGCTTCCCATTTTTACCTTTTCAAGGTGAAAGGGGTACCTCCTATACTATTTGGGCTCCCAATTTTGCGATAGTCTTTGGTATTTCAGAGCGTTCAGAAGAAGAGTTTTTATTCCTTTCTTCAAGTGAATTTTATTGATGCCTCAATTTTTCCTGTTATGTGTGAGCAGATGATTGTGAGTGATTTTAATGTATAGAGATTTGAAATGAGATAATCCTATGATATTTGAGACGCTTGCTCAATATGAATAATGATAAATTATCTTTATAAACCAAGTTATTAATTTATTTTTGTATTGAAGATTATTCTGGATAAGAATTTGTTCAAGAAAGAGGATTATCAAATGATGTCTACGCTGTTTGCACAAGTACAAGGGAAAATTTCTTTTATCTTTCAAATGATGTGCCAGAAATCCCAAAAATTTAATTTACTCTAAATAATAGGTGAAAACAGTTTATTTCGTTTGAAAATAATTACAATTAGCGTGAGAGATTTTTCATCATCAACTGTAATATAGAAAAAGAAACAATACATATAAAGGACCTTTAAAAGTTTTTTTAAGCTCCTTTGGTTATTGTATAAAGCAAAAATTTTTTCTATTAATTAACTAACAGACTAACCATCTAACAAACTATGATGCAACTGTCGTTTTAAATGTTTTCTTTCGAGTTCTTCATAATTATCAGTAACATACAGTAGATTATCGATCATATAAAAAATTACATTTGTTCAACTTAGATTTGTGATAGATATCTTTTTAAGACAAATTAAAAAAATAAGAAAATTTGAGTGCGTCATTTGAAACAATTATGTTTGTAATAACTGATTTTAGCTTTTCACTATCAGTATTAAAGGGGATTGGTCAAGCTTCCTTGGTTATATCGATTGCTTGATCATATTTGAGTTTTGTTGAAAATAATAAATTTTTTAATTGATGAGCAAAAAAAGAGTTCATAGCTAAACCACTACGTGTTTATTGGAATAAATTTTAAATTTACCAAAGTTTGTAAAACCAAATTTTTTATAAATGCTAATTCCCTCGTGAGAGGCTTGCATACCAATTACATGACATCTCCTTCTTTTTAAATGCTCAATAGCAATTTTTGTCATGAATGTCCCAACACCTCTTTTCTTAAAATCCGGCTTGGAGACAATATCATACACTCCACCAATCCCATCTGCTTTAATACAAAAACATATTGCTACAGGATTATTATTTATATAACCAACGAACATCTCTACATCAGAGTCTTTTTTATAATAATGGCCTATTGCTTCATAAAATATAACCGCTTCTTCATCAAAAGGCTCGAATACTGATGCCATAACATTTCCGTAATCTCTAAAATCTTGAAGGGATTCAACTTCTTTGATTTTGAAGTTATCCGGCATAGAAGTAACATGTGAGTCTATATCTTGCGCTAAAGCTGCCATTCCTACCTCTGTTTCAACATGCTCTAAGCCAATAGATAAGAGAACTTCATCAACTTTATAATGAGACGAATGAGGTCAACCCACCAAGCTAAAGGTAGTTTCTGCGCATTAAAGGAATCGATAATAGACTTTGCCTGCTCTACAGGTATAGTTTTTTGTAAATTTTTAGCAGAGATAATATTGAATGTATCTGAAGCAAATGTTGAATTAATAGAAGACACGCCATTTGGAAAATCAACAATCTTTATTTTAGGGCACAATTTTGGTAAAAAACATACTTTTGAACAAAAATTATTCTCTAATGATAAGTCAATTTTTGATTTGTTTAACATTTGTTTTTCTTATCATTGCTCATCATTTTTAATTAATCTTTTATATGGTGGCTGTAAAAAATCCGTCTAAGTTCAAAATTATTATCTTAAATCTAAGCCCCCAATCCAATAGATGTTTCATAAGAAATTACGAAGCTTAGAAAAACTTTGAAAAAAATAAATTGATACAAAACCGAATGGAAAAATATACAAAACCTGCTGGCAAGCTACATACAGCTACAACAACCGATGACAAGCTATAACTCCACACAAGAACGAATAAATACAAAATTCAATGGAGCGGGCGATGGGATTCGAACCCACGACCCCAACCTTGGCAAGGTTGTGCTCTACCCCTGAGCTACACCCGCTTACCGATTCGATATATGTCTTGTCTGTATGGCGTAGGCTTCTACGAATTGCAACAAAAAAATATCATTTTAGTTTGATTTATTTTGTCCATGTTTAAATAAAATGAAATAAAGATTGATTTTAGAAAATTCTTCAGTAATAAATTATTCCTTTTTTAATTTTTGCATGGAGAGGGGTGGAGTATAATGTTGAAGAGAATAAATATATTAGGGATTATCATTGCAACTGTTTTTATGATGAACAGTGTTGCAAAGGCCGATGACCAAGTTAAACACGTTAAAGTTGCAATAACGCAAATTATGGTCCATCCTGCTGCGGATGCTGTTCGTAAAGGTGTGGAAGATGTGCTTGCAGCAAATGGCTATAAGCAAGGTGAAAATTTTCACCTTACCTTTTTATCAGCGCAGGGTAATATTTCAACAGCAACGCAAATTGCACGTAAATTTGTTGGTGATAAACCCGATGTTATCGTCGCAATTACCACGCCTTCAGCACAAACGATGCTTGCGGCAACAAAAACAATTCCTATCGTCTTTGCAGCAATTTCTGATCCTATCGGAGCTAAAATCGTTTCTTCGCTTACCAAACCTGGCGGTAATATGACAGGGAGTTCGGATCGTATAGATGTTGCAGAAAGTGTTAGACTTTTACAAGAAGTAAAACCAGATTTGAAAAAAATTGGTTACCTTTATAATGCTTCTGAGGCAAATTCTGTTTCGACACTTAAGGTATTAAAGGATGTAGCAAAAAAAGCAGGAATTGAAATCATTCCTTCATCGGCACCAAAACCTTCAGATGTTCAGGCAGCAACACGCGCTTTAATCGGTAAGGTCGATATTATTTTTATTCCTGCTGATAATACGATTTTATCTGTTTTAGAAGGTGCAATAAAGGTCTCAGAGGAAGCCAATATGCCTGTATTTACTGTTGATGCTAATACTATCGGGCGCGGGCCTTTTATGACGCAAGGTGTGAATTTCTATGATGTAGGGGTTGATGCTGGGAAATTGGTTGTACGTATTCTAAAGGGTGAAAAGCCTGGTGATATTGATGTTGTGCAGGCGGCTAATAATGACATTCGAATTGATTTGAAAGCAGCTAAAAAAGCAGGGATTGTTATTCCGCAGGCAGTTATTGATCGTGCAACAAAAGTGATTCAATAACTTTTATTGATAGAGTGTTGATACAATAAAAATACGTTAAGTTTTCATGGGGATTGTCTTTACATGAATATATTTGCGTTTTCTGGCGCTGTGGAATTAGGCCTTATTTATGCGTTTGTTGCTATAGGGGTTTATCTTTCATTTCGGGTTTTAGATTTTCCTGATTTAACGGTTGATGGCTCGTTTCTTCTTGGTTCCTGTGTCTGTGGTGTTTTGATTCTCTTAGGTTTCAATGCGTGGACAGCTATGGCTTGCGCTTTTTGTGCAGGTATGGCGGCTGGTTTATTAACAGCTCTATTGAATTTGCGTTTTGGCATTTTGAATCTTTTAGCTTCTATTTTAACAATGTCAGCACTTTATACGGTTAATCTTCGTATTATGGGAATTATGGGAGGGTCTAATGTTAATTTAGCCCTTGCCGATACGGCGTTAACGCCCTTTTATAATCTGTTTGGTTTGTCCGATATTTTTGTGCGTCCTCTTTTCGTTGGTATTGTGTTGCTAGTTATGGCGTTTTTGATTTGGCGCTTTTTGGAAAGTGAAATTGGTCTTGCTATGCGTGCAATGGGCGCTAATCCACGCATGGCGACGGCGCAAGGTGTTCATACATCAGCATTGATTTATTTTGGTATGGGGCTTTCTAATGCGTGTGTTGCTCTTGGTGGTTCTCTTTATATTCAAACTGCCATCGCAACTGATATTACCGGTGGAATTGGAACTATAGTTTTTGGGTTGGCTGCCGTGATTATCGGTGAGACTCTCTTTCGCACGCGCAATATTTTGTGGATTATAATCAGCTGTATTGTGGGGTCTGTGCTTTATCGTGTAGCGGTGCAATTTGCATTTGAAGCAAATGGCATTGGTATTGATACATCGACAGATCTTCAGTTGATTACTTCGCTGTTGGTTGTTTTAACTCTTATTGTGCCACGTTATTGGAGGAGGCGTAAACGTGATTGAGTTGTTTCATGTTGGGGTCACATTTAAACCGCAAACGCCTTTGGAAAAACAGGCTTTAATTGATATTAACCTCAAAATTGAGCAGGGTAGTTTTGTTACGGTTATTGGTTCAAATGGTGCTGGTAAATCCACTTTGCTTAGTGTTTTGGCAGGTGCAACGCTTCCCTCGACAGGAAGAGTCGTTATTAATGGACAAAATGTTTCTAGGCAATCAGTCAGTGAACGTGCGGGAAAGATTGCTTGTGTTTTTCAAGATTCCTTAGAGGGAAGTTGTGGTTCTTTAACAATTGAAGAAAATTTGGCTCTTGCTGCTCTTCGAGGAAGTCGTCGTGGTTTGCGTTCAGCTTTAAACCATGAAAAACGGCAACTTTTTCGAGAAAAAATTGCTCAATTAGGCATTGGTCTTGAAGCATATATTCATAATCCTATGGATAGTTTATCAGGTGGGCAACGCCAAGCAGTTTGTCTTGTGATGGCAACATTAGCACATGCGGATGTTTTATTGCTTGATGAACATACCTCAGCACTTGATCCTGGAATGGCTGATTTTGTGATGCGATTGACTGAAAAAATCGTTGAAGAGAAAAAATTAACGACTATCATGGTGACTCATTCTATGCGTCAGGCTCTTGATTTTGGTGATCGCACATTGATGTTGCATGGTGGAAAAGTGATTTTGGATGTGAGTTATGAAGAGCGTAAGGGCTTGGATGTCAATGATTTAATTGGTATGTTTCAGAAAGTTCGCGGGGAAGTTCTTGATGATGATGAACTGTTAATAGGTTAATAATGTGGCTCAGAAAAAAGCACATGAAGTTGATCAATTTCTAACGCGTTTTTCACGTGCTTTTCCTATTGTTCTCATTTATGGGACGGATCGTGGACTGATTTGTGAGCGTGCACAACATTTTGCTAAGCTTACACGGGTGGCAATAGAAGATCCATTTTCAACAGTTCGTTTGGATGCTGGTGAAATTGATAAAGATTCTGCACGTTTGGAAAATGAAGCGCGTACGTTATCGCTTTTTGGGGGAGATCGTTTGATATGGATCTCTAATGCGGCTAACCAAAAAGGTTTTCTTGCTGCTTTAAAGCTTTTAATTGAGAAGCCACCAGAAGCTTGTTTTATTCTCATTGAGGCAGGAGATTTAAAAAAAGGAACAGGGTTGCGCAATGTTGTTGAAACAGCGTCAAAAGCAATGGCTTTGCCTTGTTTTGCTGATGATATGCGTTCTCTTGACAGTTTAATTGATGAGGTTTTAGGACAGTTTAAGAAGACTCTTTCTTTGGATGCACGTAGATGGTTGCATGAAAGTTTAGGGGCGGATCGTCTTGTGTCTCGCGGTGAATTAGAGAAGCTTTGTCTTTACGCTGAAAATGTTCATATTACTCTTGAAGATGTGAAAGCTGTTGTAAGTGATGTAAGTGTTCTTTCTCAAGATGAAGTCATTGATGCTCTTTTATTGGGCGATATATCAGGCTTTGAAGCGCATTTTAACCGACATGCAGCATTGCATGGGACGCTTTTTTTTATTTTAAGTACAGCACAGAGGCATTTTCAGCAATTACAGCTCTTGCGTTATCAGGTAGAGATTGAAGGAAAATCGCCTTTTACGGTGGTTTCTCAAGCACGTCCTCCTATTTTTTTTCAACGGAAAAAGATCGTTGAACAAGCTTTAAAATATTGGAAGTTAGAGCAAATTTCTTATGCGATGGAAAGGATTCAGAGTGCTGTTTTAGACAGCCGTAAAAATCCGCTTTTGGCTGAAGCTATCATTCGTCAAGTTTTGTTAGGGCTTACAATTATTGCACGACGCCAGATGGCCGCTTAGTGTTTTAAAAATATTATGATTTTTTATTTTAAATACAATACAGAAGCATTTTCAGCAATTACAGCTTTTGCGTTATCAGGTAGAGGTTAAAGGAACGCTATTTTTGAGGAGGCGTTTTAAGAGCTTGAAAGTTTGATAACAACTTTCCTTCAAAAGACAATCTTGATACAGTTTTATTATCTTATTGTGCCGCAAAACACTGTTCTTTAGGTTAGTAATATAAGGCTCAGGTGAAATTTTACGCATTCGGTGTTTTTTGTGTGGGGATGTGGTGAATATTAGGTTGGTTCATAGAGTCTTAATGGAGTAACACCCACATGTAAAACAGAGTGTCTCAAACAAAAGAAGACACTTGTATGGTAGATTCATACGCTTTCTTAGAAATATTTTTCAATGCGCGTCATATCTATTTCGCGTCGGTGTTTATGAATGGTGTAGAAGTAAAGTTCCTTGTGAAGAATATAAAACCCATAGAGCAACTTTATCTTTACGCTTAATAAAAGTGCAAGTCGACACTCATTATATACTTTGCTAGCCTCTAATGTTGCTACAGTTTTTAGCATTAGAGAGCGTTTTTCATCATTTTGCTCACATGTCTTCTTGTGACGTGTAGACAAGAGATTTTAATTGATAAGAGGGTTTGTGATGGAAGAATTTTACAGTATTCGAAGTTATGATTTAAACTGAAAACAATAATTATATTTATAAATCAATGTATTATAGATTAATTGAATCACATAAAATAGTGAGCTAGAGGAATCTTTTAGACAAGAAAATGAATTGTTTGCAGATCGGTATGAATTAAGAATTTTCTTGGGATGAGGAGAAAGTCAAAATAGATTATGATGAAAACGACAGCACCTATGGGGAAACTTTTATGTTTGATACAGAGATGATAATCTTAGCAATGAATGTGTCTCATAAACAGAACTAGCCATTGTTTATTATTAATAATTTATTATTTTTCATATTGAATCAATCAGAACAATGTCTTTTGCACGTCATAAGTGGGGGGCGTGTGGATAAAAACTGTACAAAAAAGCAATAAAAATGCCTCTTATGAATGCTCTCAAATTCCAAGGTTTTTTGCAACATTGGGGGTAGGAAAATATAATGATAGTGTTTTATTAAGTGTGAAGAGGGTCGTGCTTAATAGATTATAGTTATAACATTGATGAACACTGTCGTGAGATAGGCTAGGGAGCGAGATGCCTTTTAAAACAAACCCATGAATTTGTAATCCAAATTTATTTTGTTGAGGGCGTTCTATTTTACGTGAGGGGTGTGATTCCATTAAAGGGATATTCGGTGTTTTTGTTATCAAACTTTTTCTTTATTGAGAGGGCGTGTTTTTCTCATATTTATTTGATTTATGGTATCCGGAATCGGGAGAGGAAAATGTTTTTAATGGTATCTGTTGGTATGCGTTGTTTTACGGTGTTTTCAATATTCGCGAAACTTATGTTGATGTTGTAGGTGGAGGCGTAATACGTTTTTATATAGGTCTAATGTACAAATTAATGAACGTATCGGGATAATTGGAGAAGAGTTAGTGTCTGCTTACGCTTTTGATGTGTTTTTTTGTGAGTAAATTAGTAAGATAAAGTAAACTGATGGGATTTTATGTAGAGTCGTTGTTATCCTAATTGAGAGTGCATTTTATTTTGTTTCGGTGATGCGCTTTGATCAGTAATTAAGAGGGAGCTTTAGAGCGTGATGTTAGATTTCTCGTCATTTATTTTTTATGTGTTTTCTAGGTAAAGTGATCTGTTGTCAGCTTGTGCAGATGATAATTGGTAAATTGCGTTATTCTTTATTTCCTAGTTGTCATTTTTTAATATTTTACGCATAACTCGTGAACAAACAAACAAGAAAATTGTGATTTTACGATTGTCTTTATTGCCATTTGCAAAGAATCTTTGAAGGTGAAAGATGCTCCATATTCAGTTTGAAAAAATAGCACTCATTGGGATCGGTCTGATTGGGTCTTCTTTAGCAAGAGTGATTAAAAAGAAAAATCTTGCAGCTCAGATTTCTATTGCAACACGTCGTACAGAAACCCTGAAAAGAGCGCGTGAATTGGAGCTTGGGGACTTTTATACGACAGATAATGCAAAAGCTGTTGAAGGAGCAGACTTGGTTATTCTTTCTGTTCCTGTTGGGGCTAGTGCAGAAGTGGCAAAAACCATTCGTGATCATTTAAAACTTGGGGCGATTGTAAGTGATGTTGGTTCTACAAAAGAATTGGTTATTACAGAAATGGCACCTTTATTGCCCAAAACGGTTCATTTTATTCCAGGGCATCCTATTGCTGGAACGGAATATTCAGGTCCAGACGCTGGTTTTGCTGATTTGTTTATCAATCGCTGGTGTATTTTAACGCCTTTTGCAGATAGCGATGTTGCTGCTGTCGCACAATTAACAGCGTTTTGGGAAGCTTGTGGTGCGCGTGTCAAAAAGATGGAGCCTAAGCATCATGATCTTGTTTTGGCTATTGTTTCGCATTTACCACATTTAATTGCGTATAATACTGTTGGGACAGCGAGTGATTTAGAAAAAGTAACAAATTCAGAAGTGATTGCTTATTCTGCTTCTGGTTTTCGTGATTTTACGCGTTTGGCCTCTTCTGATCCCGTTATGTGGCGGGATATTTGTTTGCATAATAAAGATGCTATTTTAGAAATGTTGGGTCGTTTTAGTGAAGGGCTTGCTTTTTTAGAACAGGCAATTCGTTTAGGGGATGGTGAAACACTGTTTAATTTTTTTACGCGTACGCGTGCTGTACGTCGCAATATTATTGATGCCGGACAGGAAATTGATGCTCCTGATTTTGGACGTCAGAGTGTTTCTAAAAAAGGGTGAATAAAAGCAAGGGGGGGTGTTGAATTTCGTTGGTTTTTTCTAGAAATCGATAAGAAGTTTTTTCTTTATTCAGTCATAGATTGCAATAAAAAAGAGTGGCGATTGCTTCGATACAGATAACCATGACTTCAAAAGGTTTTATGTGTGCACGATCATCTTGCTTAGTTCTCTATAGGGCATGTGATGTACAGAAGAGGTTACTGATCTGTAGAAGTAACAAAAAAATGAAGTCGTTGTAGAACTTCATAGAGTGGGTTATTGTTTTTGTTTTGGTATAAAGTCGGGCTTGACCGTATTGATTATTGACCTTTATATTGCAACATTGCAAAATGTTTATTTGCAGAGTTTTGATGATTTTTATAAAACTTGAAATAGACTGAGGAAGAGTTTTACCAGAAAGTATTGAATTTTGTTAAAAAATATCTTTTGGTATAGCTATCGTATTTTTGGTGACGCAGTAAGTCATTATTGGCGTGATAATGGGAGTGCTTTTGCAAGCCATGTTGCGCTATCGGGGCTTTTAGCATTTTTCCCTTTTTTTATTTTTGGAACATCTTTTGCTCGTTTTCTAGGTGCTTTTACCTATACACCGCAAAAAATTAAAGCACTGGTGCAGTTATTGCCTGATGTTATTGCAGAGCCTTTATCTCAGGAAATTGTCAATGTTTTAACCATTCATCGAGGAGGTGTGTTGACGCTTTCTGTCATTGGAGCGGCTTATTTTGCTTCTAATGGGATAGAGGCTTTGCGTACGGCTTTAAATAAAGCTTACCGTGTTACTGATCGACGGAGTTTGTTGTTTTGTCGTTTTCAAAGTCTGTTTTTTGTAATCCTTGGAGCTTTTGGTCTTGTTGTGATTAGCTTTTTATTGATTCTGGCGCCTTTGTTGATCAAAATTATGCAAAATCATTCTTTTTTTATGACTGAATATATTGCTGCTATTCGTGTATGGCGTTATACAGTTGCAGTCGTTATTTTGTTTATCAGTCTTTTGATTGTTCATAAATGGCTTCCAGCAGGACAGCGGAAATTTATAGATATTTTACCAGGAATCGTGGTGACAATGTTTGTATGGTTTATGGCTTCTCTTGCTTTTGCACAATATTTGACGATGTTTGATTATATTTCAACCTATGCGGGGTTAGCATCTATTATGGTTGCCATTATTTTTCTTTACATCTTAAGCGCAATTTTTATTTTGGGAGGTGAAATAAACGCCGCAATAATGTTTTATCGTAACTATTGGCGCTCTCTTCGATGAATGAAAAAAACAGTAGATCGTACGAAAATCAAAAGATAGATAGAGGAATAAAACTTGCCATTACTTTGTTGGTTGATGCGGATGCTTGTCCCGTAAAAGATGAAGTTTATCGTGTGATGAATCGTTATCAGCTTAAGACATTTGTTGTGGCAAATCGTTCTTTGTTCCTTCCAGATGAAGCGCTCATTGAGAGAGTAGTCGTTGCTGGTGAATTCAATGGTGCTGATGATTGGATCGTAGAACATGTGCATGAGGCGAGTATCGTTATTACCAGTGATATTCCTTTAGCAGCAAGGGTTGTGCAAGCTGGGGGTTTTTGTCTTTCGCCAACGGGGCGTATTTTTGATGTAAATTCAATTGGTCAGGCTTTGGCGATGCGCAATTTGATGGAAGATTTGCGTGGACAGGGCAGTATAATAGGTGGTCCCCGTCCTTTTTCTCGTAAAGACCGTTCTGCTTTTTTGTCAGCACTGGATCTTGTTATACAACGTTTAAAAAGACGCGGTTATTAAAGTTATAGGGCCTCTTTAATCACTGCTTTTATAAGTGTTTTGGCATCGTCATTGGCCCATGGAGCTGCACCATTGAAGGAAGCAATGAGATATCCCTCTTTATCAATGAGCAATGTAATGGGGAGTCCTAAAGCAAGCCCCTGTTTTCTAACATTATTGAAAATATCCATTGTTTCATCGCGATAGTAAAGCAAATTATCTGAATGAATATCTCGTAAAAATTGCTGAATTTTTTCAGGAGAAGCAGTTTTATCGATATTAATCGCTATGACATCAAAGTTTTCTCCACCTAATTCACGTTTTAATTGCGCAAGTTCGGGCATTTCTGTGCGGCAAGGTGCACACCAAATAGCCCATAGATTGACCAGCATTGGTTTTCCGGTAAATTCGCTGAGTGTACGCTCTTTTCCTAGAATATCCTTGAAAGAGAGTTTATTCATATCCGAGGGTGTATCAGCAAATCGTATGTGGCTAAAAAAGCCTTTTGCTGCTTTTCGTATCGCCATCATTTTTTCTGCTCGTGCTTTATCAGTGTTTATTTCTTGTGCTTGTGCTGCTGAAATGAAATTGAAAAGAAAAAACTCTCTTTTAGTATCGTAGTTTATGGTTGCGTATAAACTCAATGCAATGATAAAGAATGCAAGGGAGATTTGCCTTTTTTTATTGTTTTTTTCGCTGATGAAAATTTGAAAAATCATAATTTTGTCCTTTGGATGGGTGTTTTCAGAATATGACAGATGAGAAGTTAAAGAACCAAATATGGGGTGGTCGGTTTACGGCAGGTCCTGCTGCAATTATGGAAGAAATTAATGCCTCTATTGATTTTGATCAAAAACTTTATCGACAAGATATTGAAGGTTCTCTTTCTCATGCGGCTATGTTAGCGCAAACGAAAATCATTTCACAATCAGATTATGAAAAAATTGTTCATGGTTTGAAACTTATTCGCCAAGAAATTGAAGACGGTAAATTTGTTTTTTCACGAAAGCTTGAAGATATTCATATGAATATTGAAGTGCGGTTGAGTGAATTGATAGGTTCTGTAGCAGGGCGTTTGCATACGGCGCGTTCACGCAATGATCAAGTTGCTGTTGATTTTCGCTTGTGGGTACGTGAAGCAACGCAAAAGATAGCACAAGCTTTAAAAGGATTGATAGAGCAATTACTTATTCGCGCAGAACAACATGTTGATACCTTTATGCCGGGCTTTACGCATTTACAATTAGCCCAACCTGTAACATTGGGCCATTATATGATGGCTTATGTTGAAATGTTCGGTCGAGATTTATCGCGAATGCGTGATGCTCTTGAGCGAATGAATGAATCGCCTTTAGGGGCTGCTGCTTTGGCAGGAACAAGTTTTCCGATTGATCGCTTTATGACAGCACAAGCACTAGGCTTTCGGGAACCTACACGCAATTCAATTGATAGTGTTTCTGATCGTGATTTTGCGTTGGAGTTTTTAAGCGCTGGTGCTCTTTGTGCGGTGCATCTTTCGCGTTTGGCGGAAGAAATAATTCTTTGGTCAAGTGAACAGTTTTGTTTTATTCATTTGTCAGATGCCTTTTCAACGGGTTCGTCTATTATGCCACAAAAGAGAAATCCGGATGCGGCAGAGTTAGTACGAGCGAAAGCAGGTCGATTGAATGGTGCGCTTATGGGATTGTTAACGGTGATGAAAGGATTACCGCTTGCTTATTCAAAGGATATGCAAGAAGATAAAGAATATGTGTTTGATGGGGCTTTGAGTTTGGAATTATCACTAGCAGCAATGACAGGGATGATTGCTGATTTGAAAGTGAATAAAAAAGCCATGAAACAAGCAGCGGATTTGGGGTATGCAACAGCTACGGATTTTGCTGATTGGCTTGTACGTGAATTAGGGATTCCTTTTCGTGAAGCACATTACATAACAGGGCGTGCTGTGGCATTGGCAGAAAGAAAACAGTGTCGCCTTCAGGATTTATCATTAGATGAACTTCAAGCAATTTGTCCTGATATCAATGCAACACTTTTTGATGTTTTGACCGTTGAAAAATCTGTTGAAAGTCGGAAAAGCTTTGGGGGAACAGCACCTTCAGAGGTTCTTCGGCAAATTGCATATTGGAAAAAGCGTTTCGTGAGCGCTTGAATAATTGTATTTTAAAAGTAAAAAAGAAAGCAAGATGAGGAAAGAGGACTAATGAAAGTTATAATAAAGGGGTTGATGGTTGTCCTTTTTGGGGGCTTTGGTGTCGTTGGGTGTGGGCGTAAAGGATCATTGGAGATGCCTCCTACAAGTGTGGAAAAACCTACGCAGGGAACATCTGTTGCTAAAAGTGAAGATGATAAACCTTTTATTCTTGATCGTTTGATAAAGTAGGAGGCAAGTGTGGATTTTTTCTCCTATCATCAAGGTATACTTTATGCTGAGGGTTGTTCACTTGCTATGCTTGCACAGGAGGTGGGAACTCCTTTTTACTGTTATTCAGCCAATGCATTGGTTACACATTTTAAGGACTATCAAAGAGCATTTCAAGGGATGCCCAGTCTGATTGCTTATGCGGTTAAAGCGAATTCTAATCAAGCAGTTTTGCGGCTTTTAGCTAACAATGGAGCGGGAGCTGATGTGGTCTCAGAAGGTGAATTACGGCGTGCTCTTGCTGTTGGTATTCCGGCGCATTGTATTGTTTATTCTGGGGTTGGTAAAACCGTGAGAGAGATAGATTTTGCTCTTTCTCAGAATATTTATTGTTTTAATGTTGAATCAGAGCCGGAACTTGAACAGTTATCGCAACGCGCTGTTGCACTTTCAAAAATAGCACGTGTTTCATTGCGTATTAATCCAGATGTTGATGCAAAGACCCATAAGAAAATTACAACAGGAAAATCTGAAAATAAATTTGGTATTCCCTTGTTGTTGGCAAGAGAGGCTTATAAAAGAGCGTCCTCTTTGCCTGGATTGCAGGTTTGCGGTATTGATATGCATATTGGCAGTCAAATTTGTGATTTAAAGCCGTTTGAGGAGGCGTTTATTATTATCGTAGATTTGGTGCGTCAATTGTGGAGTGATGGTTATGCAATAACGCATATAGATATTGGTGGCGGGCTTGGTATTGCCTATGGTTGTGAACAATATACCGTACCCTCCCCTTTTGATTATGCCGCGCTGGTAAAGAAGCATATTGCTCCTTTAGGGATTAATATTGTGGTGGAGCCGGGGCGGAGCATTGTGGGTCAAGCTGGTGTGTTGGTAACCTCTGTTCTCTATTTAAAAAAGGGGCAAGGGCGGAATTTTGTTATTGTGGATGCGGCGATGAATGATCTGATGCGTCCAACGCTTTATGATGCTTGGCAGAATGTCGTCCTTGTGAAACAAGCAGCAAAAGACGCCTCCCTTATTCGTGCAGATATTGTGGGTTCTGTTTGTGAGACTGGTGATTATTTAGCATTAGATCGTTGCTTGCCAATTTTGGCACCCAGTGATCTTTTGGCAATTACGCAAGCTGGGGCTTATGGTGCCGTGATGGCGAGTACTTATAATAGCAGACTTCTGGTCCCTGAAGTTCTCGTTCAAGATATGCGTTATGCAGTTATTCGTCCACGTCTTGATTATGCGCAATTAATGGGATGTGATCATATTCCTGATTGGATTGAGCCCAAATTAGATTGAGCATTATTAAATATTTTTGGTCTTATTTTTACTAAACTTTGATGAAACAATTTATTTTCTAGAAATTGTTCTGTATGGGGTTTATGATCTTAATGCACCACGGTAAAAGGGGATAAATGCTTGTTTATGAAAAATAAAAACATCAAAGGCTTTGCAATGAAGCTTTTGTGTGTGCGCATTTTGATGTGGGGGATCCTTTCATTGGAACGGATCTGGGGTCGGTTATTACCATTTTTCCTTGTTCTTAGTCTGTTTTGTTCGTTTAGCTGGTTGGGACTTTTTGGCGTTTTGGGCTATTGGTTCCATTGGCTTTTACTTGGGGCTATGCTTGTTTGTGCTGGGGTAAGTTTATTTTTTCTTATTGGTTTTCGGTTTCCCACAATGCGGGAAGTGGATCAACGTCTTGAACGTGTCAATGGCCTTAAACACCAGCCTTTGAATATTCAGACAGATCGTTTATGTTCTGAAAATGATGAAGATTTTAGTGTTGTTATTTGGCGTGAACATCAACGCCGAATGGCAAAGCAATTATACCATTTAAAAACTGGATTTATCTCTCTTAATAGTGCGGATTATGATCCTTTAGCTTTGAGGGCTTTGTGTGCTCTTCTTTTTGTGTGCGCTTTTAGTTTTTCTTTTGGTTCACAAGGGGGGCGTTTGGCTGATGCCTTTGATTTTCGTCCTGTCGTTGATGAAAAACTCATGCGGATTGATGCTTGGGTAACACCACCTGCTTATACCGGTGTGGCACCGATTTATTTGACAAAAGATGAGAAAACACAACTAGAAATCCCTGAAGGGAGTAATGTTGTTGTGCGTGTTGTCAATGGGGCTGGCATTACAGTAAAAGCAAAGTCTGTAGAAGATGGGAGGGAAATTTCGTTTTCAGAGAAAACGGAGCAAACAGCTTTGAATGATCCAATTGTTCATTTTGAAACACATTTAAAGCATTCAATAAATTTATTTGTATCATCACGTCGTAAAAAACAGCAATGGCATTTGCAGATAATTAAGGACACGCTTCCAACAATTCATTGGTTGGAAAAACCAGGGAGGATTTTAACGGGATCATTGGAGTTACGATATGTGGTGGATGATGATTATGGTGTGACAAAGGCTTTTGTTGAAATAGAGCCTTTTCTTCCTCAGAATAAAAGTGCTTCTTCTCTTTATAATGCTCCGGAAATAGAACTTCTTCTTCCGCGTGGTGGAAAGGGGAAAATGCGAATGGTGCAGGATATATCAGCGCATCCATGGGCGGGTTCGCAAGTCAAAATTACTTTGGTGGCAGAAGATGGTGCGGGGCAGAAAGGACGTAGCAAAACTTTTGTTATGATATTACCACAGCGTGTTTTTTCGAATCCTGTTGCACGCGCAGTGGTTGAACTGCGTCGTTTATTAGCTCTTAATCCTTTAGCGCGAGAGCGGGTACTTGATATGCTTTCTGCTTTGCTTGTGCGTCCAGAAAAGGGGTTGCAAAATGCATCGCATTTTATTGTTCTACAAAGTGCGTGGACAAGACTTTCTTTAGCACAAACAGACGAGGATTTGCGCAATGTGGTGGATTATTTATGGCAAATTGCTTTGGGTATTGAAGGCAATCAACTTGAATCCGTGCAAAAAAAGTTAAAACAAGCACAAGCTGCTTTACGTGATGCATTGCGTTACGGTGCTTCAGCGGCAGAAATTGAACGGCTTATGGCAGATTTACGTCAAGCTATGGATGCGTATATTCGTGCTTTGGCTGAAAAAGCACCGGATAGTCAAGTTTCTAAAAATTCTAAAAGCTCAAAAAGTCCTAATCTTTCTGAAGCTACATTACAAGAAAAGCTAAATTTAATTGAGGAAATGGCTAAAACAGGCTCTTCTTTAGCAGCTGAACAACTCTTGGCGGAAGTTGAACAGACGCTTGATCATTTGCATGTGCAAAAAGGTAATCAAAATGAGGGAGAAAAAAGCCAATCTGCACAAATGAAAGAAAAGATGGACCAGCTTGGAGATTTAATGCGTCGTCAGCAAGAAATTCTCAATGAAACACATCAGTTAGAGATGGAACAAAAACGCGGAGAAAATGTACCGGAAACACAAAAAAAATCTTTAAAAAAACGTCAAGCTGAATTGCAATCTGAATTATCAACATTAGAAAAAGAATTATCAGAACAAGGATTTGAAACAGGGGGCGCCTTGAAAAGGGCAGAAGAAAAAATGAATTCTGCGGAAAATGCTCTTGATAATGGAAATCATCAGGTATCTATACAAAATCAGTCTGATGCTTTGGAATCTTTGAGGCAAGGTGCACAAAATGTTTTGAAAAAAATGCGCGAAACACTTAAAGAAACGGGAGATGATCAAAATGCTGATTCTGGTCCTAAAGATCCGTTAGGACGTCCACTTTCTTCAAAAACAGATGAAGAACAAGAAGGCGAGGCACTCCCACAAGAAAGTGATCAAATGCGTACGCGGCAGATTTTGGATGAAATTCGCAAACGTCTTGGTAAAGAGCATCTTTCAGAAGAAGAAAAAAACTATCTTGAAAGATTGCTTCATTTTAATTAATCAGTGTTGGCTTTTTTCTTAATTGATGTCAAAAACAGTGTATGAAGAACCTCTATGGAGTTCAGCTTCAAAGAAAATAATTAAAGCACTTGTAACGCGATAATCATTCTATTGTACTGCTTTTTTAATCATTTAAGTTTAAAATATGCAATATTGAAGTGTTCGCTATTGCGGAGAAAGAGCAGAAGTCCATATAAGTTGGATATATGAAAATCTGTAATGTTTGAAATTTGTTTCTACATGGTATGTTGAGTTGGATATCGTTACGCTGAAAGATTTTTATGCTTCTGCACTTGGGCTGCGTGTGCAAAAGACGCTGTGTGACCAATTAAATTTATGGTGGCCTGATCTTACGGATAAACGGATTATGGGGTTGGGTTATGCGATTCCTTATCTTTCTGTATTGCGTGAACGTGCCCAACAATGTTTTGCTTTTATGCCTGCTGCTCAGGGTGTTTCGCCTTGGCCTTGTGCTGAGAAAGTTGCTACAGCGCTTGTTTTTGAAGAAGATTTGCCGCTTCCTGATGCGTCAGTTGATTGTATTTTATTGGTCCATGCATTAGAATATACAGAAAGTTCATTTGAAACGTTGAATGAAATATGGCGTGTTTTAGCACCCAATGGTCATTTGATCGTTATTGTTCCTAATCGCTCTGGCTTTTGGGCGCGCAATACGACTACGCCCTTTGGTTATGGCGAACCTTATAGTCAACAACAGCTTATTCGTTTGTTCGAAAAAACAAATTTTATTTCTGGACCAATACAAGAAATTGTACACTATATGCCCTCTACGGGGTATTTTTCGCGGTTGTTCTCATTTTTTTACGAGCCATTTGCTCGCTATCTTTTGCCTTATTTTGGTGGACTCTTAATGTGTCAGGCACAAAAACGTGTTTATCAGGGTCTGCTCGTACAGCGTCGTCAGTCGCGACGTATTTTTATTCCTGCTTTATCACCACAGACAAGAAATATTTTAAATTATAAAGATAATTAATCATTTTGTCATTGTCATAAGAACCGCAAGTATAAAAGGATTCTCTTATTTCAATTTTTTGCATTTACAATTAAAAAATATTCTTTTGTACATTAATATGTGGAATTGGTATGTGAATAAAAATCTCAAGTATCTATATATCGAACCATATTTCATGAATAGCGGAAACATTTTAAAAGAAAAAATGCTGGTATCTTCGTAAGCATAAAAATAGCAGAGTCCAAAGGATCTTGCATAATATGGTTTATGGTGGTTAAAAACTGTACAAGGAAGGATTAAAATGCTTCTTATGAACCATCTCAAGTATCAAGGGCTCCTCTGCAACATCGAGATCTAACATAAGTGTGTGATGGTGCTGGCTTGTTCTTTTATAAGCGTAAAGATGGTGGTGCTCAGTGGCTTTATCGTTAGGATAAACATTTAGCGTTATATCATGAATTATATAATCTCTTAAGAGGAGATAAAGTCATAAAGAATGGAGGAAAACTATAAAGATAAAAAACATCTCTCAAGTTAGGTTAGTGAATGTGAGATAAAGCAATGTGTGGAGCGGTTTTTCTGAAAAAAATAATTATAAATAGCACTCATCTAAAGATGATAGTTATGATCAAGAATGTTGCTAAAAGATATCACGATTATTTATATGCGAAACATATTAAAAACTTTAGAAAGAACAAAAGCATGTGAAACAGAAGTTACAAAGTATATCGTGAGGGTTGAAAGCATTTTTGTTTCTGGTTCTCATGTTGGAATATTTCGTTTTTTATTCGTAATGTTATATATTTTGTCATAAGAGTAAGTTCTAAGTAATAGCATTCGAATTATATGCGAAGGTTTTTTCATCTCGTTTCTGTTTTCATTTAGGATATTAAAATTATTTTTGAAACAGTAAATCTCGAATTAAAGATTTAAACGGTAACCATTTTGATCTGTTATGAGAATTTGTGCATTGGAGGGATCGTTTTCGATTTTTTGTCGCAAACGATAGATATGGGTTTCTAAAGTATGGGTGATAATATTTTCATTATATCCCCAAACTTGTTCTAACAATGTTTCACGGCTGACAATTTTATCATTGGCATAATAGAGACATTTAAGGATCGCTGCTTCTTTTTCTGTGAGACAGATTTTATTGTTGCATTGATCAAGAAGAAGTTTTTGTCTTAGTTTAAAAGTATAGGGACCAATATGAAAGGTTGCGTCTTCATTTTGTTCATATTGGCGCAACTGTGCTCGAATTCTCGCCAATAACACTGCAAAGCGAAAGGGTTTTGTTACATAATCATTGGCGCCTGTTTCAAGATCTAAAATATTATCACAGTCTGTATCATAATTTGTTATCATGATAATGGGAGCACGAAATCCTTGGGTGCGTAATTGTTTAACGGCTTTGTAGCCATCAAGATCAGGAAGTTGAAATCCCAAAATAGTGAGATCAATATTTTCTTTTTGGATTATTCTCATTCCCGCTTCTGCTGTTTTTGCTTGGGAAATTTTAAATTCTTGATGCATTTGCAATTGTTCTACTAAAATGGGGCGTAGATCATCGCCTTCAACGATTAAAAGAGTGTATTGGTTCATGTTTTTCCTTATAGGCATGTTGATGCACTGATTGATATAGTTTCATGAAAAATGAGATTTCATGCAAGAAAAATTAAAAGAGGAAAATTAAAAAAAAGTCTTTGAAAAAATAAACTTTTATAATTTCTATGGTTGTTTGCCGAAAAGAAGGTGTTTCCGTCTGCAGAGTATTTTACGTATTGGTTGGAAGCATTTTTTATGCTTTAGAATGTGTTTTAGCCATTGAGTGTCATCATTTTTACGCTTATGGAGAAACAAGCTAGCACTATCATTCACTTTGCCAGCTCGTGGGTGTTGCGGACAGTTCTTGGCACTTGAGACGATTCATAAGAGGAATTTTTAGTGCTTTCTTTCACGTTTTTTATCTATATGGGACTTTCTCCGCTTAGAATATGCAAGCAAATAGCTTTTGATTGATTCAATATAAACAGGTTGGGAATGAGAGAATCCAGCGGCATGAGAGGCTCTCATCCAACATGCGAACAATGAACACTCAATATGATGCGTTTTTTAAGCGTGAAGAGAACTGTGCAACACCTAGCAGATATGTACCGTTTAGGAGAATTTCACGGTCATTTTTATTGTTTTTTTATCCACGTTCAGTTTTGTTTTTTCGTAGAGTTTGTGTGCGAAGAGGTCTGTGTGATGCTCGTGGGTGTTGCTTATTATAATCGTTGAGTAAGTCTTGCCTTTAGAAATGCCTAAAAAATACCTAATGAAGGGGGGAAGTTTTGGGGCATTTTATATTGAGAAGAGTGCAGAATGAAAAATGATAAGGAAGAGTATCCTATTTATGTATTTAGCGTGAAAACACATCAATAGAGAGGGATGCCTTGTGCGATATGAAGTGCTTTTTCATATGAGTCTAACGGTAAATTCATCGAACACTCCCATCTTTACGCTTATGAACAAGTAAGCCGGATCACACACTTTGCCAGCTCGTGGGTATTTCGAGACAGCCCTTAGCACTTAAGACGGTTCATAAGAGCCATTTTCACTCTTTTCTTTAACAATTTTTATTCACACACTCATCCCGCTTTTTATGTGCAAGAAAGTGGTTTTAATTGATTCAACATGGGACAAATTTGAAATGGGAGAATCTTACGATATTCGGGACTCTTATTCAACATGCAAAACAGTAATTTATCATTATAAATCAATGGATTATTAATGAATAAAATTTATTGCTTTAAGATAAAAGCATTTCCTTCTTAAGGTTGCCCATCAAACAGACTTCTGTCCATTCCTCTTCTGTCACGGGTTGTACTGATAAGCGGCTGGCCTTGACCAACACCATATTTGCTAGTTTAGGATTGGCTTTGATTTGTTTTAATGAAACAGGTGTTGGCATGTCACAAAGTGCTCGGATATCTACACATTCCCAGCGTGGATCAGAACTTGTAGAATCAGGGTGTGCTTCAGCACATATTTCTACAATTCCTACAATTTCTAAACCTTTATTTGAGTGATAAAAAAAACCTTTATCACCATATTTCATAGTGCGCATATTGTTACGTGCTTGATAATTGCGTACACCATCCCATTGTTCGCCATTAACTCCTTTTTTCTTTTGCATCTCCCATGACCATTTATGGGGTTCAGATTTAAAAAGCCAATAAGCCATGAGTTCTCCTTTTTCATAGACTGTTATGCATTTTTGTAAGTATCTTTGTAATACCATCAACGATGATTTTTAAAATGGGGTAAATAACGGCTATTATCTATTTTTCTTGTTTCAAAATAATGTGTAGTAGAGAGACGCGCTCCATTGATATTTCATGTTGTATAAAAGTATTTTGCTCTTTGTTTCTCTTTTCAACTATGGTCTGAAATGCGGTCACTATAAGAGTTTGTTGGAAAAAATTAAGAAAATTGGTTCTAAAAAGCTTTAAGATTACAATGACAATGAAACGAATAAATGGTCAAAGATGATGAGGTCAACGAATGGCATTCATATCTATGCTTTGTGGGAGAGAGTAGATCTTATTATGCTGTAAAATACCGTCATTTGAAGTGTAATGATATAAGGCAGTTTTTTGAGACATGAGGTTTTTAAGAATGTGTGGTGAATATTTAGATTTACGTGTCGAGCTTTGGGTTAAGTGAATTGTGTGAGTGGGAAGCAGGTGGAATCTGCTCGATAGAGAATTCGGACTATCTATAGACTGGAGTGAGTAGAAATCTTCGTTCTTTAAGATGTGTGTGGGACGTCAATTTTATTATGCTTTTGTTCCACGGCGTCCCATCCCGATCAAGGGCGGGGCTTTTTCATCTAATGGCCAGCGTGAGCGGGGTGCAATGTCAAGAGAGCTTGTTTCTCCTCGTGCGAGTTTTTGTGCACCGGCAAAAGCAATCATTGCAGCATTATCCGTACACAAGGAAAGAGGAGGGGCTATAAATTCAAAACCATGTTGATGAGCAAGGTCTTGCAACGTAGAGCGAATGGCTTGGTTTGCGGCAACGCCGCCCGCAACAACTAAAGCAGGAGAACGCTTTTCTTGATTATCAGAGAGAGGATATTGGTGGGTAAAGTGTTGTAAAGCTAGGTGAACACGATCACGTACCGTATCAGTCACAGCGGCTTGAAAACTTGCGGCAATGTCAGCAATATCATTTTCTGTAAGGGGAGCTATGGCTGTTGCGGCTTGTCGAACAGCAGTTTTGAGTCCTGAAAAAGAAAAGTCTAATCGTTTTTCACCTTTTAAAGGTCGTGGAAGAGGGATGCGATTTTTATCACCAAATAAAGCTGCTTTTTCAAGTGCTGGTCCACCAGGATAAGGAAGACCTAAAAGTTTTGCTGTTTTATCAAAGGCTTCTCCTAACGCATCATCAATAGTGGTTCCTAAACGCCGGTAGTTGCCTACTCCATGAACAATGATTGTTTGTGTATGACCTCCTGAAACTAAAAGTAATAAATAAGGAAAGCTGACGTTGTGCGTTAACACAGCTGTTAAAGCATGTCCCTCTAAGTGATTTACCGCAATAAATGGTTTGCCAGTGGCAAGAGAGAGTGCTTTTGCGCTCATAACGCCTACCAACAATCCTCCTATCAAACCAGGACCACTGGTGGCTGCAATGCCATCAATATCTTTTAATTTTGTGTTTGCTTCTGTTAGTGCTTGCAGAATTAAATGATCAAGAACTTCAACATGGGCACGAGCAGCAATTTCAGGAACAACACCGCCGTAAGGTGCATGGTGATCAATTTGACTCCAAACAACATTGGAAAGAATTCGGCTGTTTGATTCATTGTTATATTCAATGACAGCCGCTGCCGTTTCATCACAACTTGTTTCTATTCCCAGCAGACGCATTTTAAACAAAACCTTATATTGAAGCTTCTTTCTTACGTGCGTACCATGAACAGAAAAAGATGCAAAGTATTTCTCTTAGAATTGATTTTTCTATGAAAAATATGTGTTTTGGCATTTTCTTTGAATTTTATGATATCGTTGATTAAAAAATAAAGCTGTATTTTCGAGTATAAAATGCAAATATTTTTTTAAAACTTGTCTATTAAAGTCTATAATTGTAAATATTATTGAGAAAAATGAGATTTGGAAAATTTCTGTAAATTTATACTCTTTCGAAGATATTTGAGAAAAGCTTCATTTTTAAAACTTTTTTCATTTTATTATTTTATTTTTGAAAAAAGTGTGCACAAAAAGTGATAAAGATGGTCGATTCTTCAAAACCAAAAGTTAAATCACATTATACTGGTACGCGCCGTAAGAAACCAGTTATTGAACATGAAGCTATTCCCCATGATTCAGAGGAAAAAATCCACAATTCTGTAGAATCTCCTGCACGAGAAAAACAGAATATGCAAGGTCAGGATAAAAGTATCTCTAGTACAATTTGGCTTTTCTTATCCCTTTCTGGGATTTTGGGGGGATTCATTGCTTTGGGAATTTTTATGGGGCTTCAATGGGCTGGTTTTTTTCCTTCTCCTTTTGTGGCAAATTCTGCTGGGGAGGAAAAAGCCTTGCAGATTGCTGAAGCCGCAAAAAGTCAAGGTGAAGACACAAAGGAACAATTGAGCCGGGTCTTTCAAGAAATCGATGCGTTAAAAACAGAGTTTTCTTCTTTTTCATCACAACAGTTTAAAACAACGAAAAATGATGAACTATCGAAAGAAGAAAGCAAAAAAGCTTTTGCGATTTTAGAGGAAAAAGTAAAAACTCTTGAAGAAACTGTACAAACTTTTGTTAGAGAGTCGAAAGAGATAGAGACGGCTTTGTCTGTTGGGCAGAGCAATGCAAATGATCTTGCTGCGTTAAAACAACAGTTAGAAGCACTACAGGAAGAAACTGCTGTTAAAAATAGTGAGAAAAAAGAAATAGATACCGCGCTCTTTACTGCAATTAGTTCATTAAAAAATGCTGTAGAGCGTGGTGGATCTTATAATAATGAATTAAAGCTGTTGCGGCAATTATCGCCTTCGATTAATGGACTTGATGTGTTGCAAAAAACAGCTACTGTGGGTCTTCCAAGTTCAGCACAACTTTCAGTTGATTTTGCTCATGTTGCTGATGCAATTGTTGGTACGCAAAATCTTGTTGCGTCAGATGCTGGTTTTTTTGACCGAATTTTAGCGTGGATAAAAGGGCTCATTGTTTCGCGACCGATTGGAAATGTTGAAGGGACAACGCTGGGGGCTATTGCGGCACGCATGGAAGTTGCCATTCAAGCTGGTGATTACGAAAAGGCTTTGAGTGAATGGCAATCATTGCCCCAAAGTGCAAAAGATGTTTCAATGGATTTTGTTAAGCAGCTTGAAAGACATATTGCTATTCAACAGTTGTTGCAGCAATTGTTATTGTCTGTGCAACAAGGATCTTTTAAAGCAACAAAGATGTAAATAGGCCCAAGATGATACGTGTTTTTATTTATATTTTTGTTGTTTGTATCCTCGGTTTAGCTTTCACGTGGGTTGCTAATCACAATGGTATTTTTGTTCTCACATTTTTGCATTTCAGATTTTCTGCTTCATTTCTTACAGTGTTAAGTGTGCTTATTTTGTTTTTTGTAACGCTGGTGCTTTTATGGTGGTTATTGTCTTTCTTTTTTTCCATACCGAATGCTCTTTCCAATTATTTTTATAAACGCCATCAAAAGCGTGGTTACGAAGCTCTTTCAAAGGGGATTCTTGCAACTTTTGCTGGTGATAGTATGGTTGCGCAAAAAATGGAAACACGGGTTGCTAAATATCTTGCAGGAAAACAAGAGCCATTGGTAAAACTCTTACAAGCGCAAACCTTGTCTTTACAAAATGATTCTGTTCGCGCCATCGGTCTTTATGAAGAGATGAGAAAGGAAGATCCGACAAAACTGGTTGGACTTTATGGTTTGTTTCGTGAAGCGATGAAGAGTAAAGCTTATGAGGCAGCGCAACAATATGCCGAAGAGGCACTGACTTTATCGCCAGCACTTTTATGGGCGCATCAGGCGGTGCTCGATCGGTTAAGTACTGAGGGTAAATGGGATAAGGCACTTACTATTTTTGAAAGAACGCAAAAAGCTCTCCCGCGTTCTATTCGCGCGACTCCAGAGCGGCAGCATATACAGGTTTTACTACTAAGTGGGCAGGCACTTTCTTTGTTTGATACACATCCTGTACAAGCACGTGAAGCTATTTTGAAAGCCCATAAATTGGCGCCTGATTTTGTTCCAATAATAGTTATTGCTGCTGATATTCTTTATAAATTAAACGAAACGCGTAAAGCGGATAAAATGATTATAGCGGCTTGGCAAAAGGAGCCTCATCCTGACTTGGGAGCGCTTTATCTTGAAAGAGAAGAAGGAGCCATTGGGCGATTGAAAAGGGCTAAGACACTTGCTTCTTATAATAAAGATGCATTTGAGTCGGCTTTCCTTATTGCTAAAGCAGCTTTGGATGCTGGTGAAACAGCATTAGCAAGAGAGAAGGCACAAAAAGCATTACAATGTCATCCACGGGAAAGTGTTTATTTATTGTTGGCAGATATTGAAGAGGCACAGGGAAACAGTCAAGGTGCTGTGCGTCAATGGCTTTCTTTAGCACTTCGTGCTGAACGTGATCCAGTGTGGATGTGTGATGGGGCCATTTTTTCTTCTTGGTCAGCGGTTTCTCCAATCAGTGGACGTTTGGGCTGTTTTGAATGGAAAGCGCCTCCTTGTATGCCTTCTCTCACATTAGAGGCGGACAATATTGTGTCGAAAAGGCAAGACAAAGAGTATGTTATGGGAAAAAGTGATGATGTTGGAGATAAGAAGCTTGAAAAATTAACACCTATAGATGATTCTCTTTTGCATAATGCGCAGGTGGAGAAACAAGATATAAAAGAAAAAGATGTAAAAATGTTCAGTCAAACTCACTTAAATGTTGATGATCCAGGGGTTAAAACAGAAGAAGAAACATCTTTATCGAGGAAAAAATTTCGTTTATTTTAAATTGCATCAATATGGTAGTATGAGCGTTTTTTCAGAAGAAAAAATTAATATAGAAGAAAAAAAATTATCTTTAATCTTGTCCAATAAAATTATTCTCTTATGCTTAAAAAATGAAATTTTGCTTGGTAGCAGATGTGATTGGTTAAAAAATGTTTTTAAATCAGAGATGTCTTGATAAAAAACAAAAAAATAACAAACCAAGGATTGCTGTCGTTATTCATCGGCGCTCTACCTATACTGGTCGTTTGGGAAAATTTTTACAACAAAATGGTTTTGTTCTTGATATTTATCGTCCTATTTTTGGACAAAAACTCCCTGATACATTAGAGCATTATGCCGGCGTTGTTATTTTAGGGGGACCGATGAGTGTGAATGACAGCGAAGCCTATATTGGTGAGGAAATTGATTGGATTTCGTTATCACTAAAGGAAAATAAGCCTTTTTTGGGTATTTGTCTTGGAGCACAAATGTTAGCGCGAAATCTAGGGGGGCGCGTTGGTACAAGAAGTGATGGGACTGTTGAAGTCGGCTGGTATCCACTAGAAGCAACCCCACAAGGGAAGGAATTGATGAATTGGCCAGAGATGGTCTACCATTTCCATGATGAAGGTATTTATGATTTACCGAAAGAGGCAATGCTTTTGGCAACAGGGAATACATATCCTACACAAGCTTTTCGTTATGGAAACAATGCATGGGGCTTGCAGTTTCATGCTGAATTTACACGCGCTATGATGCGGCGTTTGGTCGTGCGTTCGGCACATAAATTGACTGAAAAAGGTGCTCAACCTGCTTGTGCACATTTGAAAGGTCGTTTAATCTATGATCGAGCTTTGAGTCAATGGTTTGAAAGCGCATTACACCAGATTTTTTGTACACCGCCCGTACTTGTGTGATTATTGATAACGCATTGATTTATATAGGTAATTCACGGTTTTGTATATTGAATGAGAACCCCGAATATAGTAAGGTTTTTTCATTCCAAACCTGTGTATATTGACTCAATAAAAACCTCTTGTTTGCATGTCACAAGTAGGGCTGGCGTGTGGGCAAAAACTGTATAAGAAAAGACTAAAAATGCTTCTTATGAACTGTCTTAAGTGCCAAGAGCTGTCGCAACATTTGGGGGCTAGCCAAATATAATGATGGTGCTGGCTTTGGGGTCTCCATAAGCGTAAAGATGGGGGGCTCAATGGCTTTATCGTTAAGAAACACTATTCATTATCATTTTTGTTGTGCTGTAAAAGAGTATGGTTTAAGGCAGAGGTAGAAAATCTATGTAAAACTTTACACATGAGGTATTTTTTGTTAAAGGGTATAATCGTTCTTCTTAAGAAAGCCTTGTTGAGTTTATGAGATACAGTACTTTAGAATGATGTATGGGGGCTTCTTGAAGTGATCAGTAGATAAAGTCCGGTCGATTAAGAAGTTGGGTTGTGTATAAACTGACCGGGGTTAGAAATCTTTGTCCTTTTTAGGGTGGGAGAAAGTTAAGAGATAAAGAAAGTTTTAATGTTGTCCAAATCCTCTCAATTACCATTAAGACGAAAAAGTTTTTCTTTAAGCTATTTAATTTTTGGGCTTTTTTGTTTGGCTCTGATATTTATTTATAGCGCACTCTGGTTTTTTTTTCACGTAAAATAGAAGACCATGTTTCTGATATATTTGTAAAAGTATCTTCCCATAATATGGCGGCGGTATGCGAGAATGTACGCAGGGATGGTTATCCTTTACGTGTCGGTGTTGTTTGTGACAAGTTTCAATTTTCTTGGCCTTTACATGGGGTTTCTTTATCGACGGGGCGTTTGACGGCTGGTGCACCAATTTATTCACCTTATTTGGTCGAGTTTAATGTTCGTTCTCCTGCATTAATTGTTTTTTCCGGAAAAACTCCTATAGTATCGCATTGGCGCAATTTGGTGATTGAAACAGAGCCTTATTGGAAAACGGGTAAAACATTGAAGTTTATAGCTGAAGGGCTTGAGATTGCATCTTTTTCCTCTTTCTCTGAAGATCAAAAGCTTCAAGAAGCATTAAGAGCACAAACGATAGATAAAAAAACGACACAAGAAAATATTGAAGATCCGGCATCTTTGCAAAATACGCATGACGTGATTATTCAGCCATTAGAGCCACAAGATATGCCTCAAAAAATAACGGCAGAATTTTTGCGTTTTGATCTAAAACATGAAAAGAATGATTTATCGGGACATATAACTTTTGACGGTTTTGATGCTTCTCCCTTTTTAAAATCTTCTTTTGTTGATATTCCTAAAATTGATGGTAATTTGAAATGGATTTTAAATGACATTTCTTTTCTATCTGAAGATGAAGAAAAAAATTGGCAACAGCGACTGTATGGAAAAAGTGGACTTTTAAAGCAAGGTGAATTGACTTTTCATACAGGTGGTGCAGTGCGTATTAGTGGACCTTTTTCTTTTGATGATGAAGGATATTTGACAGCAAAATTTGAACTTGTCCTTATTCAGTCCATGAAGCTTCTTGACACTCTGCAGCGCTTATTTCCCGCGCAAGCCAATAATCTTCAAGCGTTATTTTTTATTTTAGGTGCTTTGCCTAAAAATGCGGACGGCGCTCCCGTTCTTTCATTGCTCATTAACAATGGGTGGGTAAAACTGGGATTTTTAAAACTTGGTCGTCTTGCTCCACTTTAGGTGTTGTACCAAAGCCTTTTTTCATCTTTACTATCAAATTTCGACTTTTTCTGATTTTCACACTTTTTTGCAATTTTAGAGTGTCAAAATATATTTTAACAAAATGCGTATTTAATGGTAAAAAAAAATAGCTATAAAAATAAAAAATTATCACCTACTCCTAACTCGTCCAACCTCTTTTCACTTAGTACAAAATCTTATGTCAAACTACATATAACAACAGTGTTTGTATGGAAAAAGTGGCATTTTAAAGTATGCTGGATTACCTTTTTATACAGGTGGTGGGTTGTGTGTTCGTAGATTTTTTATGTATGGAGCAAGCATATTGTATATATCTGTTTGGGGGTAATCTATTAAAACAAGTCAACAGCCTAACTGGAGGAGAATATGAAGTTGTAAAGGGGAAAATCAACATCCATCTTTACTGTCATTTTTTATTCGATTTTACGCATTTCAAAAGCAGTTACAGTTATATCTTTTAAATAATGGATTAAGCTTATCCTTTTATTTCTGATATTTTTTAATGAAGCCATATGTCTTCCACGTAAAACAGAATATATTTGTATTGCATATTTACGCATTTGTTAAAAAAATATTTCTCAGTACTTCTTATTTCCGATGTCGCTTATGAATGGTATAAGGATAAAGCCATTAAGCACCACCATCTTTTCGGTTATGGAGTAACAAGCTAAGGGGCAACACCATCATATTATATTTGCTAACTCTCAATGTTACTGCAGATTTTGGCACTTGAGGCAGTTTATGAGGGGCATTTTTAGTTCTTTCTTTACTGTTTTTATCTATTCGGCTTTCCCATTTGCAATATGCAAGGGGAAATGTGGTTAATTAATTGAATATAAACAGATTTTAAATGAGACAAATTTAGAATATCGAATTATCAGTCATCATAAAAATGATAAAATTATGATTGTAAATCAATATATTATATTTTTATGATGAAGGATGTTTGACAGTAAAATTTGAATTTATTTTTTATTTTGAGTGCTCTGTCTAAAAATGCAGGATAGGGCTTCCGTTCTTCCCTTGTTGGTTAGTCATGGATGGATAGAACGGAGCAAAAGCTTAGCTGTTTTGTACTGCTTTTAAGTCTGAAAGTTTATGTTTTTAGGGTGAAAAATCAATCCTGTTGTTTTTTTGAAATTGTTGCAAACAATTCTATTGTGATAAATAGCGAGATTTTATTTTGGGTGTTATGTTTAAAATGCAAACTCCCGCTCTATATTTTCGCTGGTTTGTTGTGGTGGTGGGATAGAACGGGAGATTGAGTGGGTCGTTTTGTATTTGCTTTAGGTTTGAAAGCCAACATTTTGAAGTTGAGAAATCAATCCTGCTGCAAAAGTAAAACGAGAAATATTGAGATCATTTTCAATAAGGGCACTAATGCGGTTTGTAATATTATGAATATTATTTTCTTCTGTTTGTTTCCAAGTGTCAAAAGGATCTTTTTTCTTGCCATAATTTTTGAGGATTTTCATAACGATTTGCCGTAAGCTTTCGGAAACATTTTCTTTGGCTTGGCTTAGAGCCATACTATCATAATAATCTAAGATGGGAATTGTTCGACGAGCTTCATTAATGCGGTTTATACGAATGATTTGTGCAAGCGAGAAATAAATCTCTGCAGTTTTAATAAGATCACTGTTGCTTTGTTTTGCAATCAAAGAAATATCACAGATTATTGGTGCTGCTTCCAAGAGAGCCAATTGTTTTGCTAATGCTTTTGGTGCTCCTTCTTCACTGTAGTGTAGTGCTTTTTCTTCAATCTTTTGATTAATATCGTTGTTGGGAGAATGCATAAGCTCTTTTTCAATAATACTACGGGCTTGCTTTATTGTTTTTACAATTTCTTCTAGTGGACGTGAGAGATCCATGTTGTGCAAACCCCAATTGGTCGTTTCAAAGAGCATTGGGGTCATTGCTGCATAGAATTTGTTTTGTACAAGACCAGGTATTTTATTATCAAGCTTATCAATTTGATCAGATAATTGAGGAATTTCAAAACCATCACGGATGGCAATAAAAACGCGAATAATATTTTCAACCTTTTGTTGTGTTTCATCGTGTAGCCGATTAACAAAAGTGGGGCCTCCACGATTTACAATGTCATTGGCAATCAGTGTTGCGATAATATTACGACGCAATTGATGGTTAATCACTTCCTTCTTAAAATTTTCTTGAATTTGGGTTGGAAAATAGTTCAGCAAGGCTGTATTGAAATAGTGATCATCAACAATAGGGCTATTAGCAATTTCTTCTTTTAAGGTCAATTTAGCATAGGCAAAAATAACGGCGAGTTCTGGACGGAGAAGACCTTTGCCTTGGGTTGTTCTTTGTCGTAAAATTTGCTCATCAGGGAGTATTTCAACTCTGCGATCTAGAAGTTTTTTTTGTTCCAAATCGTGCATAAAGCGTATTTGATAGGGCAAATCAGTAGTGCTTTGGTTTTCCGCCAAAGAAAGAGCAAGGGGTTGTAGATAATTGTTACGCAAGACGAGTTGCTCGACTTGAGGCGTCATTTTTTTCAAGAGCTTATTGCGATCTTCGCGGGTTAACGTTTTGGCACGTAGTGCTGATGCAAGAACAATTTTGAGATTGACCTCAATATCAGAACAATTCACACCAGCAGAATTGTCAATGGCATCCGTATTGCATCGACCACCATTTGAGACATATTCAATCCGTCCACGTTGTGTAACACCAAGATTAGCTCCTTCACCAATAATTTTTGCACGCACTTGTTCTCCGGTAATGCGTATTGCATCATTTGCGCGATCACCTACTTGGGCATCGTTTTCTGTTGCAGCACGGATATAAGTACCAATACCGCCGAACCATAAAAGATCAACCGGGGCTTTGAGAAGAGCAGAGATAATTTCAAAGGGTGTTCCTGTTTGTTTTTCAAAACCAATGGCTTGTGCTGCTTCAGGTGAGAGAGTAATGGTTTTTTCTTTTCGTGAGAAGATACCACCGCCCTTTGATAATTTGCTTTTATCGTAATCTTGCCAACTTGAGCGAGGAAGTTTAAAAAGGCGCGTACGCTCTGCGTAGCTTTCGTCTATGTTTGGATCTGGATCAATAAAGATATCGCGGTGATCAAAAGCGGCAATCAATTTTGTTTGTTTGGAAAGCAGCATTCCATTACCAAAGACATCACCAGACATATCGCCAACACCGACACAGGTGAAGGGCGTTGTTTGAATATCATGATTAAATGATTCTCTAAAATGTCTTTTGACGGCTTCCCATGCGCCTTTAGCTGTAATACCAATGTCTTTGTGGTCGTAACCTGCTGAGCCTCCAGAGGCAAAAGCATCATCAAGCCAAAAGTGGTTTGCTTGGCTGATGGCGTTGGCTGTATCAGAAAAAGTTGCTGTTCCTTTGTCTGCTGCTACAACAAAATAGGGGTCAGGGTCATCATGACAGATGATATTGTGGGGCGCACTTATTTTGCCATTAACCAGATTGTCTGTGATGGAGAGCAAAGCAGTGATAAAGTCTGTATAAGCTTGACGTGCTGCTTCTATGATAACAGCACGGTCATTTGTTTGGGGAAGCCGATGGGGATAGAATCCACCTTTTGCACCTGCAGGAACGATAACTGCATTTTTAACTTGTTGGGCTTTGACTAAGCTCAGCACTTCGGTACGATAATCTAATGCACGATCAGACCAACGAATTCCGCCACGGGCAATAGGTCCAAAACGCAAATGGACTCCTTCAACTTCCGGTCCATAAACAAAAATTTCTCGGTAAGGGCGCGGTTCAGGCAAACCTTCAATCTGGCGCGGATTTAATTTGGTGGCTAAAATACGCCGTGGACTTCCATCAGGAAGAGGCGTAAAGGCATTTGTTCGTAAACTCGCCTCTATAAGGTTACAATAACGGCGTAAAATGAGATCATCATCTAAACCAGAGACTTTCCGTAATTTTTCTTCAATGCGCTTTTGAATGACTTGTTGGTTTTTTTCCCGTTCTTTTTCTGTATGGCTTTGATGAAATTTTAAATGAAATAAAGCATAAAGATCTTGGGTGATGTCAGGATAAGCATTTAAAGTTTGGGCAACGCGATCTTGCGAATAAGGAATTCCAGCTTGTTGGAGATAGCGCCCATAATGGCGCAAAATAACAATTTCATGCCAATCAAGCTCAGCTGTTTGGGTGAGAGCATTAAAGCCGTCATTATCAGCATTTTGTGCCCAAATGGCTTCAAAGGTTTCGGCGTGTTTTTGACCGTCTTTTTCAAAATCGATACAGCGTTGGAAAGTACTTTCTAGCTGCATATCATGAAGATACACAGAGCGCCCATTGCCATCTGGTAATTCAAGAGTTTGTTCAGCAATAACGCGAAACCCCATATTTTCAAGGAGTGGTACACGTTTGGAAAGGGCAAGTGCTTCATGGCGGTGAAAAAGCCGAAGAGAAATGCACTGTTTTTCTTTGTTTTGTGCATGATAAAAGATCACGAAAAGGGGCTTTTCATCATGAAGACTTAGAATATGTCCGGCATCGTTAATAGCGTCTTCAGCTGAAAATAAATCACGATAGCTGTTGGGGAATTCACTAGCTAGACGTGTTTGTTGCTCTGTTATTTTCTTGTTAAGAGCGATGGCTTGAACCCTATCTTCCCAACTTCGTGCAATCGAACGTACATGTTGTTCAAGTGTGGAGCGCTCAATAAGGGGAACAGTTTCGTTTCCTTTACGATGGATGATATAATAGACACGTATAAGAGTGCTTTCCAAAAATAGCGGATAAGATTCAAAAAAGTCACCTTTATAGAGCTCAACAAAATGTTCGCCAACTTTTTCACGCAGGCTGCTGCTATATTGATCACGCGGTACGTAGACAAGGATAGAAACAAAGCGCCCAAAAGAATCAGTATGGGCAAGAACCCGTAAACGTGGGCGCTCATCTAATTGTAGAATAAGTTTAGTGTTTTCTGTCAATGTATCAACATCAGAGCGAAACATTTCATCTCTTGGATAGGTTTCTAAAGCACTGATGAGTGCTTTTCCTGAATAATCGGCGTGATTGTGTCCAAGACGTTGAATAATAGTTCGGGCTTTTTCTTTTAAGAAAGGAATTTGCAAAATAGAACGTGTATAAGCTGAGGAGGTAAAAAGCCCTACAATGCGTAATTCTCCACAGAGTTGGTTTTCTTTATCAAATATTTTAAGACCAATATAATCCAGCCAAACAGAACGGTGAATTTTGGAGCGGCTGTTCGCTTTTGTCACGATAAATAGATTATCGCTTTCCATGAAGGATAAAACTTCTTGAGGAGGCTCTTTCATGCTTTTATCGTCAACAATATGAATAGAAGCATCCGTGAGTATACCAAGTTCAATATTACTCGCTGTAAAGGATTTTAGGGGGTTTTGGTCTTTGATGAAGTTGTAAGTGCGCATACCAAGGAAAATGAAATTATCGTCCATTAGCCAGTGAAGAAATTCAATGGCTTTTTCGCCTTCTTGTTTGTAGTGCGGGGGAAGACTTATTTGGTAGGCATGAATATGTTTTTCAACTTCTTCAAGCATAGGTTTCCAGTCTTGTACAGCAGCATTAACCTGTTCAAGAACTAAGGTGAGTTCATTTTCAAGTTTCTGCGTCTGCTGTTTATTGAGTGACTCGATGTGAATTTGCATCAGACTGATGCGTTTTCCAGAAGCACTATCAAGAATGGGGTGTGCAATCAAATAAATATGGTTTTTGTGTTGATTGAAGACATTTAAAATAGAATCGAGAAGGAAGGGTTTGTTATCATTGACAAGCGTGATAACGGTTATAGGCTTGTTATTACGGGTCAAGTTTTGTTCAAAGAAGATGGTATTTTTTCCCGTCTGATGGAGATTAAAAGCTTTTACCGCGATAGCAGTGGCCTTTTGAAGTTCTTCACTTTCGTAATAAGCAATATCTTCTTCATCGGTTTGAGCAAAAAGGATTTGTTCTATTTTATCTTGGGTGTTTTTTATTTCTGTTTTTTTTTGTTGCAACACATTCACTCTCCCTTTTTGCTCTTAGGGGCCTTTTCTTCTCTTTGTTAAAAGCAGACCATTATATTTTTACATACTGTAACACCTTCTTCCTAAAGAAAATAGCTCTTTATTTGGAAAGAATGAGTTTGTTTTTGCTATTTTTTAGTAATATTTTGTACTTTAAAGAAATATTTTTCTTCAAGGAAAAGGCATTTTTAGTATTTTTGTATGTTAATAGTTTGTTTTTTAAAATATACAAAATGAAAGTAAAAAAAGAAGCAAAAGTAAAAAAAGAATGGCGCATTTACCAGAAAGACTTTTAAGTGGTTACCAAAACTTTATAAACAATCATTTTTTATATAAAATAGCAGATTATCAGCAATTGGTGATTGAGGGGCAAAAACCTGAAGTTTTGGTCATTGCTTGTTGTGATTCGCGTGCAGTACCAGAAATGATTTTTGATGCTAAGCCAGGGGAAATTTTCACCCTGCGCAACGTGGCGAATGTGGTTCCTCCTTTTTCTCCTGATGACCAATATCACGCAACATCAGCAGCTCTTGAATATGCTGTGCAATTGCTTGAGGTGAGACATATTGTCGTTTTTGGTCATGCCCATTGTGGAGGTATTCGTACTGCTCTTAATGAGACATATAAATCTTTATTATCAAATGATTTTATCGGTCAATGGATCAGTCTTTTAGCACCAGCCGCAGAAATTGTTTTGAATAATAAGTCGCTGTCGTGGCCAGAAAAACAGACGGCATTAGAGCAGCTTTCTATTCGTCATTCGTTGAGAAATTTAGAGACGTTTCCATGGATAAAGCTTCGCAAAGATCAAGGTTTTTTGACATTGCATGGGGTTTGGTTTGATATCTCTAGCGGAAAATTATGGAGCATGGAACAGGAAACAGGTTGTTTTATGCGTGTTGAAGTTGAAAGTTTTGAAGTATAGTATTTGTTGTTTTTATTTCTTCGTATAAAAAGACATTTTATGATAAAACTTGACAAAGCTGGGGTTTTATTGTTTGAAGGAGCAAGCTTTCAGTGACAAAATTAACTTGGAGCCACCGACTGAGACCCCGGTTTAAGGGTATAAAGAGATCTCAGAGGTCAACATCCGACGGCGCGATGCGTTCTCGGATGCTATTTTGGTTTGTTTGTTATGCAACAATGAGGTAAATGATGTTTGAATCCTTGCAAGAGCGACTTGGTTCTATCCTGTCTCATTTGACGGGACGTGGCGCTTTATCGGATCAGGATGTTGTAGAGGCGCTGCGTGAAATTCGTCGCGCTTTATTGGAAGCTGATGTTGCTCTTGATGTTGTGCGCTCTTTTACCGATAGAGTTCGGGAAAAAGCTGTTGGGGCCCAAATCGTTAAATCAATTAAACCAGGCCAAATGGTGGTTAAAATTGTTCATGATGAATTGGTTCATATTCTTGGAAATGAAAGTGTTCTGAGTGATTTAAATGCACCAGCTCCTGTTGTTATCATGATGACTGGTTTGCAAGGTTCGGGAAAAACAACCACAACAGCAAAGCTTGCAAAACGTTTTACTGATAAGCACAATAAAAAAGTTCTCATGGCGTCATTAGATACACGCCGTCCCGCTGCACAGGAGCAATTGCGCCAATTGGGAGAACAGGCAAAACTTGCAAGCTTGCCTATTATTGCGGGTCAGCTGCCAGTTGATATTGCATTACGTGCTGTGCAAGCTGCTAAATTGGGTGGTTATGACGTGCTTATTCTTGACACAGCAGGACGTAATCATATTGATGAAGCTTTGATGCTCGAATTGGCTGAAATTAAAGCATGTTCCCTTCCTCATGAGATTATGTTGGTGGCTGATAGTTTGACGGGGCAAGATGCTGTTCATCTTGCTCGTTCTTTTGATGAGCGTGTAGGGATTACGGGGATTATTTTAACACGGATGGATAGTGATGGGCGTGGTGGCGCTGCTCTTTCTATGCGTGCTGTTACAGGTAAACCAATTAAAGCAATTGGAACTGGTGAAAAAATAGATGCTTTAGAAGAATTTCATCCCAGTCGTATTGCTGATCGTATTCTCGGAATGGGGGATATTGTTTCTTTGGTTGAAAAAGCGGCAGAAACAATGGATCACGAGAAAGCTGCTGCTTTTGCAAAAAAAATGCAAGCCGGAAAATTTGATCTGAATGATCTTGCAGAACAGTTGCAGAAAATGAAAAAACTGGGTGGAATGGGCGGTATTATGGGCATGTTGCCGGGAATGGGGAAGGTCAAAGAGCAGATTGCGGCTGCGGGGTTTGATGATCGTTTGTTTGATCGTCAATTGGCCATTATTTCATCTATGACACCGAAAGAGCGGGCGAATCCAGAGCTTTTAAAACATAGCCGCAAACAACGAATTGCTAAGGGGTCTGGTACGACAGCGGCTGATATTAATAAACTTTTGAAGATGTATCGCCAAATGGCTGATATGATGAAAGCCATGGGTGGTAAAGGAAAAAGTGGTTTGATGGGAAAAATGTTGGGAGGCCTTGGTTCCAAAATGGGTTTTGGAGGCAAGGGGAATTTGAGTGGAGATTCTCCAGTTATACCTGATTTATCGGGAATGGATTTGAAGCAATTCTCAACGCTTCAAAAGCAGATTGAAAATAATGATGGAGGGAAGATTTTGCCTGGACTTCCCAAGCGTGGGCCTATATTTCCTGGTCTTTCCAATAGCATTGCCGATAGGGGAAAATTTCCTCAGCATCCTAAGAAAAAATAAGATGTAAAGAGGGAAAGGAATATGATGCAGGAAACAGTATTAAACGAATTGGCACATTTACGAGCATCTATTGATAATTTTGATGCAACTTTGATTCATATCTTAGCAGAGCGTTTTCGTTGTACGAAAGCTGTTGGGCGCTTAAAAGCGCGTTATGATTTGCCTAAAGTAGATCCTTTACGGGAGAAACATCAAGTAGCGCGTTTGCGGCAATTGGCTATAGATAGTCATCTTGATCCTGATTTTGCTGAAAGATTTTTAAAATTTATTATTAAAGAAGTTGTGAGTCATCATGAAGTGATTGCTGAAGAGCAAAAAACAAAAAAAGTCAATTTAAACGAAAGCCAGAGCTGACAATAGGAGATAAAATATGGCATTGAAAATTCGTTTGTCCCGTGGAGGTTCAAAAAAACGTCCTTATTATCATATCGTCGTTGCAGATGTTCGTAGTCCGCGCGATGGGCGGTTTCTTGAACGTGTTGGTGCATGGGATCCAATGTTGCCTAAAGATGGACCGAGGGTGAAACTTAATGAAGAACGTATCCAATATTGGCTTGGGCAAGGGGCTCAACCAACAGATCGCGTTTTACGGTTTTTAGATGCAGCTGGCTTGAAAAAGCGTCCAACTCGTAATAATCCACATAAAGGTGAACCGGGTAAAAAAGCACAAGAACGTATAGCAGCAGCAAAGCAAGCGGCAGAAGAAGCAGAGGCAGCGGCTGAAGCAGAATCTGCTACAGCATAAGAAGCATGATTGTTTAATCAACGTGTTTTTAAAAGCTTTAGAAAAATAAATATTATCCGTTTTTGTCTATCAAAAACGGATTTTCTTTAAAAAGCTGCTTGTTTAAATCCGCACTGGTTTTTTTAATCAATGGTTTTAAAAATCAATGGCGCGGCCTTTAATTTCCCAGTCTCCATAGCGGGAAGGGTCCTTGCCACCGCGTCCGCCGTTTTCTAGAGGTTGTTCTTTTTTTGTTGCGCGTTTTCGTCTTTCTTCAGCTTCTTTAAGGGCGCGTTGTGCTGCGGGAGAAAGAGATTGCTGTTTAATGACAGTTGCATTTTTTTTGCTTGTTTTCTCATCTTTTTTATTCATTTTACACCTATTCCATTGAAGAAGCAGAAAGAAAACACCATCATATAGTATTGATTGACTTTTATCATGGAGTTTTTTGAGTAATGAATATAATGCGTACAGCTATGCTTTTGGCTTTTTTAACTGCTCTCTTTATGGGAGTTGGTTATCTTGTTGGAGGGGGTGGTGGCATGGTCATTGCTCTTTTGATGGCAAGTGGTTTAAACTTTTTTTCTTATTGGAATTCAGATAAAATCGTTTTACGCATGTACGGGGCGCGTGAAGTTGATCAGCATTCTGCGCCGGTTTACTATAAAATTGTAAGTGATTTAGCGCAAAGAGCTTCTCTTCCTCAACCAAAAGTTTATGTTATTGAGAATCCACAGCCAAACGCTTTTGCAACGGGACGTAATCCGCAAAATGCAGCTGTTGCTGCAAGTACTGGATTGTTAAAGCGGTTGAGTTCGGAGGAAATTGCCGGCGTTATGGCGCATGAGCTCGCACATATTGAGCATCGTGATACATTAACAATGACTCTAACCGCAACGATTGCAGGAGCCATTTCAATGCTTGGTAATTTTGCTTTCTTTATGGGAGGACCGCGCAACTCTTCAGAAGATTCTCATGGCGCTGGGGCAATTGGAGGATTTATTGCCTTGCTCGTGGCTCCTTTTGCAGCGATGCTGGTGCAAATGGCGATTAGCCGTACACGGGAATATGCTGCGGATCGGAGAGGGGCTGAAATATGTGGTAATCCTTTATGGTTGGCTTCCGCATTGCGTAAGATTGCTGATGGGGGACGTGGGGTATATAATGAAGAAGCAGAGCATAATCCAGCAACCGCGCATCTGTTTATTATTAATCCTTTGAGCGGTGAGGGAGCCGATAGTCTTTTTTCGACACATCCAGCAACTGCAAATCGTATTGCTGCTCTTTATCGGCAAGCAGAAGAGATGAAAGGGGCTCTTGCCAAAAGTGTGGGCTGGAATAAAGAAGACGCTATACATGAAAAAAGCAGCGGGATGAACTATGGAGATTTTCATAGTGGTCAGGCTCATGCATTAGATGAGCAAGAAAACATTTCTTTTCAGCGTGTTACAAAACGTCCTTCTTGGCTTCGTTATGAAAATTCAAAAAGATCTCGTTGATAGAGTTATTGAGGGAGTTTTTAAGGAAGCAGTAATATAAAGGTGGTGTTTTGAAACACAAAAAAGCGGGGCATGTGTCTGAAAAAAATGTTCCAGGATTAGCTGTTCGGCAGGTGTGTGTGCGCCTTTTAGGGGCGGTGGTTGATAAGTGTACGCCTCTTTCTGGTTTGACGGATAATGAACACGGACATCCACACTATTTAAAACTTTCACAACGAGATCGTTTGTTGTGTCGGGCTATTTTGATAGCTTCATTACGTCATCGAGGGCAGATTATAGCGGCTTTCTCACGCTTTTTGGCACGTCCTTTGCCTTCACAAGCACTTTCACTTCAGCATCTTTTGCATATCAGTGTCGCACAAATTCTTTATCTTGATATTCCTGATCATGCGGCTATTGATTTAGCTGTACGTGTGGCAAAACTTGATCCTCGTATGCATCGTTTTTCAGGAGTTGTGAATGCTCTTTTGCGCAATGTTGCGCGTGAGGCAGAGCTTTTACGCCAACAAGTTCCTACCATTGAAGGTGTTCCAGCGTGGTTTGGACAGCTTTTAGTGTCAGCTTATGGAACAGAAAAGGCACATCAGATTATAGCAATTCAAAGTATGGAACCCCCTCTCGATTTGACAGTGAAATCTGATAGCGTTGGATGGGCTGAAAGACTTGGCGGTGTTGCGTTGCCCAATGGTTCTGTTCGATTGAATCGTTTGGAGTGTTCTGTTTCTGATTTACCTGGCTATCGTGAAGGGTCTTGGTGGGTTCAAGATTTTGCTGCAGCCTTGCCTGCTTGTTTATTTGGGAGTATTCGGGGTAAACGCGTTGCTGATCTTTGTGCGAGCCCTGGGGGAAAAACAGCACAATTGGCTTTGCAGGAGGCAGAGGTGACTGCAATTGAGCTTTCTGCTAACCGCGTCAAGCGTTTAAAAGAAAATATGGAACGGCTTCATTTTTCAGCTCACATTTGGCAGGGCGATGTGAAAAACTTCCATCCCACACAGCTTTTTGATGCAGTTCTTCTTGATGCCCCTTGTTCTTCTACAGGAACAATCCGTCGTCATCCAGATATTTTATGGACGAAATCGAGAGATGATATCGTCAAGTTAGCGGCGTTGCAATATGATTTGCTTGTCGCAGCAATTTCTTTGGTAAAGGAAGGGGGACGTATTGTTTTTTCCAATTGTTCATTGGCAAGAGAAGAAGGTGAAGATCTTATTGAGAAAATTTTATCGATACGCAATGACATTGTTTTAGACCCTATTTATCCAGAGGAAATGGGAGCATTGGAACATTTGCTTTGTGGGGGGATGTTACGGACAACGCCTGCGGATTTTTGTCATAAAAATTTTGATGCTGAGAAAACCGTATTTTTAGGAATGGATGGTTTTTTTGCTGCGCGCTTACGAAAAATTGCTTAATTAACGCTTCATTTACAAAAATGGTCGAAATTGTATTTGATTCAGCATAAATGGAGATGAAATTTTGGCGGTTGCGGTAAAAGCTACTCAGGTAAAAGTGGCAGACTGTATCGATACGATACAGAATGTTATGCGGCGTTTATGGGCTGGACCATTGTTTCGTTGGCGGTTTTCAGGGTTTCGTCCTCATAAAATTTTAGCGCATCCCATGGATTTGCATGTAGCTGATCCAATGATGGCGCATGAATTTTATCATGGTCGTTTTGCTTTTGCTGGTCACATTGTTCATTCTGGTGCTGTTTCGCCGTTTTCATTGGTTCCACCAACGCTAGAATGGGAAGCGGCTCTACATGATTTTCATTGGTTGCGCCATATGGAGGTAGCAGAAAGTAATTTAGCTTCTGCACATGCACGCTCTCTTTTAGAAGATTGGTTTGATCATACTGGCAAGAAGGTAAAAGGGCTTGCTTGGAGTGGTCCTGTTGTGGCGCGGCGCTTGATTTCATGGATTTGTCATTCGAAAATGTTGTTAGAAGGCGCAAGTGAGCGGTTTGAAAAACGCTTTTTACGTGCACTTGGTTTGCAATTTCGTTATTTGCGCGTGACAATTTGTAGTATGGAGCACAATGATCAACGTTTACAAGCAGCAATGGCTTTGACATTCGCCTCTCTTGCTTTGCCTGTTTCTGTGGCAGTGAAAAAAAAGGTACAAACGACGCTTATAGAGGAGCTTTCCCGTCAAATCCTAGTTGATGGTGGGCATATTTCCCGTAGTCCTGTTATTTTGCTGAATTTGTTATCGGATTTATTGTCGTTACGGCATCTTTTTATGCGTAGCAATGAAACGGCACCTCGTATTTTGATTGATTCTGTTGAGCGTATGTTGCCAGCTTTACGATTCTTTATCCATGAGGATCAAACGTTGGCCCATTTTAATGGGGTTGGTCCCCTTGTGTCGGAACGTTTATCATCACTTTTGGAGCTTGATGAAACAGGAGGGAATCCTTTTAGTTATGCCCGTTATTCAGGATTTCAGCGCTTAAAAGCCAATCAAACAACAGTGCTTGCAGATACAGGAAAGTTTCCACCCCGCTCTGTAGCACAGCAGGCTTGTTCGGGATGTTTGTCTTTTGAAATGTCTTCACAAGGGCACCGTTTTATTATCAATACCGGTATTAATCCTGATGGGAGGGAAGATTATCGACATTTAGGGCGTGTTACTGCAGCACATTCAACAGCTACGCTTAATGATTGTTCAGTGGGTGCTTTTTATTATAAAAATAAAAATGGCGCGCCATTTTTGTTTGATGGACCAACAGATGTTCAAGTATGCCGTATAGAGGATTCAGAGAAGACGGGTTTTATTGCGAGTCATAATGGTTATGTGAGACCCTTTAATCTTATTCATGAGCGTGGTCTTATTTTGGCGACAAATGGAGATACGATCGAAGGTTTTGATCGCTTTTTTATGCCAAATAAAGGGGGAAAGAGACACAAGAGTGTGCAAAATGAACAAAATCATGTTGCTGTTCGGTTTCATCTTCATCCACAAGTTGAAGTTAACTACGATGGCAAACGTGTGTGTTTAGCCGTAAAGAACGAGAACGTGAAGAGCGAACAAGTATGGTATTTTATATCGCCTGACGCAGATATTTGTCTTGAAGATTCGATTGATTTTGCAGAATTAACAGGTCCACAACGGACACAACAGATTGTTTTATATTTTCGTCCTGCATTTCAGGAAAAAGTTCGTTGGCGTTTTATCCGTAAAGCGTTTGATAAAAAATTAGAACATTGTTCCAACCCATAGTATATTGCGTTTTATCTTGTGTGTCGCAAAACATTATTGTTTATTGTAGTAATATTCTCAAAATTTGAAGATCATATCAATTTTATACACGAAGCATTTTTTTGGAGTATGGGTTGGATGTTTTTAGGCAAGGTTTGCTCATAGAGTTTCATGAGGTGATGCTAAAAGGGATTGGCTTCAGAAAAAAAGATTTTTGAAAGACCATTGTTGACAGATGAGTACTAGTTAAGGATTTTGATCCTTTAAAGATATGGAGAGAAAATTAAGCCGTTGCTTATCTTCAATAAGTTCTTAAGTGTGCTGTTGGGATCAATATTTCTCTCTGAGAGAGTTGCATTAATAGGATTACGCTCTTCACGAAAAACAGAGCGCTATTGTATTGTATGTTCACGGACTTATTTTAAAGAAAAATCCCTTAACGCTTCCAAGCCTATTTTGCGACGATGCCCGTGATAGGTATAACGGTAAATCCATTAAGCACCCCCATCTTTACGCTTATGAAGGAGCAGCTCAGCACTATCACACTATTGATCAGTGTCCAATGTTTGTAACAAGCTCTTGGCACTAGAGATGGTTCATAAGAGGCATTTTTAGCCTTCTCTTAAGAGCTTTTATCCATACAGCTCCCCCCGCTTGTAACGTGCAGGCGAATGGTTTTGGTTGATTCAACATACATAAATTTGAAATGGAAGAATCTTACGGTGTTCGGGGTTCTCATTTAATATGAATAACGCTAAATTATTATTATAAATCAAAAGTTGTATATCACAGAAGCACCGAAAATTCGAGAAATGATACACAGCAATGGCCAAGAAAAACAACTCTTCTGCTCTTTGTTACTATACTAAAAATGAAGTCATAATAACAAACCACAAAATGCATACTTTTTCATAGCAAAGCATTCTCTCAAATATCTCAAACAACTTTCATAAAGATTTACGCGAATAACGTCGTGCAATTGAATCAATATCACCTCGACAAATTCCAAGATCGCTGAGTTCATATGTTGAAAGACGACTTAACGCATTAACGGTTCGACGATAACGGCGCCAATTACTATAAAAACGTAGAATATTCATATCCTCTACTCAAACTTTTCATTACACTCTTTAGTTTAAGAATAGAGTATATTACTAAAAAGAGTTGTGTTATAATATCATAGCAGGTATGCATCTACATACAAGATAATATCCCTTTAACATTTTCCTCATGCGAAAGGGTAACCATTAAAAATATCAACAAGAACATCTTATCCCTAACCAATGGCTAAATTATGTGCATTTTCTGCGGTGATAAACTTCTTCACGTGTAGATTCTTTGGATTGAATAACTGCTTCCATTTCAACAGTTATCAATAGTCATACGATAATTATGAAAAAGTCCTTGAAACCTTTGTTTCATACGAAAAGAAAAGCAGCAAAATTATTAATGGCGGAAGTGACGTGTTCCTGTAAAAACCATCGCTAACCCCTGTGCATCAGCAGCGGCGATAACTTCTTCATCACGCATGGAGCCTCCTGGTTGAATAACTGCTGTTGCCCCTGCTTCAGCTGCTGCTAATAAACCATCTGCAAAAGGAAAAAATGCATCTGATGCAACAACAGATCCTTTTGTGAGAGTTTCTGTTAAGCTTGCTCTTTGCGCACTTTCTGCTGCTTTACTTGCAGCAATTTTGGCTGAATCGATGCGGCTCATTTGTCCAGCTCCAATTCCAACTGTTGCACTATTTTTCGCGTACACAATAGCATTCGATTTAACGTGCTTTGCTACACGAAAAGCAAATTGAAGATCACGCATTTCATCTTGAGTTGGGGTCCGCTTTGTCACTACTTGCAATTTAAGATCATCGACTACCACGTTATCACGTGATTGCACTAAAATGCCTCCCGCTAATGTTTTAGCAAGAAGTCCTCCACAACGTGGATCAGGAACTCCACCTGTAATAAGCAAACGAAGATTTTTTTTCTTGGCAATAATTTCACGTGCCGCCATTGTGGCATCAGGAGCAATAATCACTTCTGTAAAAATTTTAACAATCTCTTCAGCACATTCTTCATCAAGGGGCTGATTTAAAGCAACAATTCCACCAAATGCCGATACATTATCACACATAAGAGCTTTCAAATAAGCTTCTTTCAAATTTTCTCCTTCCGCAACACCACAAGGATTGGCATGTTTAATAAGAGCGACAGCAGCGGTTTTTTGCGGATCAAACTCTGCCACAAGTTCAAAGGCTGCATCTGTATCATTCAGGTTGTTATAAGAGAGCGCTTTGCCTTGTAAAAGTTTTGCTGTTGCAATACCAAAACGTTTTTCATTATTGCGATAAAATGCTGCCTGTTGATGTGGATTTTCTCCATAGCGCATAACACTTTCAAGATGACCAGAAAAACTCTGCCACGATGGAGTTTCAATTTCTAAATCCCGTGCAAACCACGATGCTATTGCCGTATCATAAGCAGCGGTGTGTGCATAAGCGCGCATTGCTAGCTGATGACGCATAGATAAGCTTAAACATCCATTATGCTGCTTTAATTCAGCTAGAATCGAATCATAGTCGTTTATCGCTGTTACAACACCGGTATAAGCATAATTTTTTGCCGCTGCGCGAATCATTGCCGGTCCGCCGATATCAATATTTTCAAGAATTGTTTGATTGTCGGCGCCGGATTGGGCTGTCTCTTCAAAAGGATAAAGATTCACAACTAAAAGATCAATTCCATGAATGTTGTTCTTTTCCATAGCATCTTTATGGCTAGGGTCTTCTCTTACCCCTAACAAAGCACCATGAATCAAAGGGTGGAGTGTTTTAACACGCCCATCCATTATTTCAGGAAATCCGGTAACTTCAGCAACATCTTTTACGGGTAAACCAGCCGCTATGAGGGTTTTGGCTGTTCCTCCTGTTGAAATCAATTCAACATTGTAAGTAGCGTTAAGAGCTTGTGCAAAAGCAACCACACCCGTTTTATCAGACACAGAAAAGAGAACACGACGAACCTGATGAAGATCAGGTATGGGAAAATTTTTGGCAACAACACCCATAACAGCAGCCTTAAAAATGAAAGAGTTAAAATTCTAGTAAAACAAGCTTATACGTTTATAGCATAAGCCTTTAGCAAAATACATTGAAAGGATAAACTGTCTTTTTAGAATATAGGATGACTCACCTTTTTCTATTATTCTGTAAAAACCTCTCATTTGAGGTGTGATGATAGGTATAAAAGTCTCATTGAGACATTAAATGTTTTTTTGTTGCTTATAACTCAACATCTCACCTTCATAGCAGTTTTGAAACAAAAATGCATCCGTATGTTCTCTGCTATATTAGCCTTTATACTAGATGAAGGCGAAAGTATTGCATATATCAATTGGAGTAATCTCTGAAATGGGAAATAATCTAATGAAGCAAGAATATAAAATTATAAAGGCAAAAATGGGTGACTATCTTTCCTATTATTTTTAAATTTGACTTTATGTTTTTCAAAAGCGTTATGACAATTCTTTTTAAGAGTGTGGCGTAAATCTTTTGTGGATGGTATAAAGTTCATTGTATGCCTATGATCTTTAATTTAACAAAGGCGCAAGTTGGTAGCTTTTATTCTCTTTATCAGTTTTCAAGATTCTAAAAATTTTTGTTACTTGAGATGGAAGAGGTATTTTTTTAGTTTTTTTGCCGTAGCAGAAAAAGAAAACCTCCTAACACACCAGCAGCTAAAATAAACCACGTGATTGCATAAACGAGATGATTATTTCGAAAATGGATAATCGTAAGACCAGCAATGGGAAGGTTTGCTTGTGGGGTTGTTTTTTTTCCGGCATCAATGAAATAAGGGGCAACAGTGGACAAACCAAGTTTTTGTGCCATAGCGGGGAGATCGCGCGTATACCATAAATTTTTGTCAGGATTATTTTTGCGTGGAAAAAATCCATTTTTTTCACTCATGCGTAATAAACCTATGATCGTTGTTTGTTCTGTGTCCGTGGTAGAATGTTGCTGAGATGAGGCATTTGTATCCAATTGCTCTGAGTTTTGAAAATTGTTACGTTCATCCATGGGGATAAAACCACGGTTGATAAAGGTCAATGCATTGTCATTAGTGGTTTGTAAAGGAGTCAAAACCCAATATCCCGTAGTATTTTGAGCGGTAGCCGTGACCAAAATATTTTTATCTGTTAAAAATTTTCCCGTGATAACAACAGGTTGATATTCATATTTTTCAAAAGTAACATCTGCCCATTGATTTTTGGGGGGGGCTTTTATGGGGGGCAAATGAATGCGCTGATTGGTACTGGTGATAAGATTTGTTTTCCAGTTTAACCGTTGTACTTGCCATATACCTAATGCACTGAAGAGAAGAAAAAAACAAATACATAAAGTTCCAAACAAAAAAGAAGAAAAACGGTTAGGATTTTCTTGAAGCTTTGTCATGGGGGACTCTTGTTTACTCATGATTTATATTTCCTTTCAGGACAATAAGCTTTCATTCTAACATGGTGTGACTTAAAAAAAACATTTTGTACGCCTTATTGCAGAAAAAGATGAAAAATGCTCCCATAAGAGATGAAAAAGGTTTTATAAAAGACTTGACCTTTTGTTGTCGACCCCCTATTAGAAAGAAACTTCCCAATGATGCCCGTTCGAGGTAGTGTTGTGCGTGCTTTACGTTAATTCTATCCTTTGGGTATAGGGATTTGAAAGTTTCTTAGAGTTTTAAGGGTGAAGTTTATGTCTCGTGCATGTGAATTGACAGGGAAGACGGTTCTGTATGGTAATAATGTTAGCCATGCAAATAATAAGACTCGGCGTCGTTTTTTACCAAATCTTTGCAATGTGACATTGATTTCAGAAGTGTTACAGCAAAGTTATCGTTTGCGCATTTCTGCAAGTGCGTTGCGTTCTGTTGAGCACCGTGGTGGTCTTGATGTTTTTTTAATAAAAGCAGACGATAAAGAGTTATCGCAACGTGCGCGTTTATTAAAGCGCCAAATCATTAAGAAGAAATCTGAGCAAGAAGGTGAGAAAAAAGCTGAGCAAGCAGCGTAATTTTTAGCGTCATTGTTTCCGGCTTTTTTCTTTTTGATCGCTCTACTTTATTTGGTTCCATACCCCAGGTTAAAAAAAATGTCTTCAAGCGGTCCTTTATTAGAACAGCAAAAGAAAAGGTATATTGTTTTTTCTATTTTAGCAATGTGCCTTGCTGTCACTGCTTCTAATATTTTTGTTCAATATCCTGTCTACTGGTTTGATTTGAATGAGCTGTTGACTTATGGGGCTTTTACCTATCCATTTGCTTTTCTGATTAATGATTTGACCAATCGTTTTTATGGTCCATCTGCTGCGCGGCGTGTGGTTTATGCTGGTTTTTTTGCGGGTGTCTTTGTTTCTTGGGTATTGGCGACCCCACGGCTTGCAATTGCCTCTAGTCTGGCTTTTTTATTTGGGCAACTCCTTGATATTATTGTTTTTACTCCGTTGCGACGTAAAACATGGTGGAAAGCGCCTTTAGCAGCAGCATTGGTTGGTTCGGCTTTGGATACAGTGCTGTTTTTTTCTCTTGCTTTTTCTAGCTTTTTTGCCGTTCTTGATAGGATAACAGGCTATGCTGATAGTTCTCTGGTGGAGAGTACTGTTTTGGGAGGGATAGGCATGCCAGTTTGGCTCTCACTTGCTTTTGGTGATTTTTCGGTAAAAATTGTTATGAGTCTGTTTATGTTGATTCCTTATGGGACAATTCTTAACATTATAAAGCTTCCTCTTTATCGAGGGCATTCAAAGGATGCTTCCTCTTTTGTTTGTAACAAATAATAGTCTTTGTCTTTTTGTTTTCCTGAAGCCAAAAAAATTGTACGCTATGTTTAGTATGGCACGTTATTTATAATGATACTTTATCATTTACCAACTTAAGTAAGAACTCTAACACAAAACACTTTTCTTCTTTCAAAATTCTCTTGTGAGGAAGAAATAGAGTCATTTGTTTGTATCTCACAAGAAGGCAATGTGAATAAAATTGTTTGAGAAGTGGCTAAATATACTTTTTACGAGCGGTTTAAGGTGAAAAAGATTATAACTTATTTTCATTAATAGATTAAAATGATAATTATGTTTTTCATTTGAGTGAAAAAGTCCAATATCATAAACTTTTACGCCTTTTAAATACTCTTATTATTGAGTGAATAAAAATTATTTATTTGTCTATGTTACAAGAGAAATTGGCGTGGAGACAACGCCATTTGAAAAGGAAATACTTCTTATGAAGAGCTTTAATGCAATAAAAGTGCAATATTAGACGCTGGAAGTATACTGATTGACCTTAAAATATTGGAAGCTTGAAAATAGGTTTCTGCTGTTGGCTTTTCGCTTGTAAAGCGTAAAGGATGATTCCGGATTCTACATTATGCTATATATGGGTACTGTCGTGAAATCGGCTTGGAAGCAAGGAAGAATGTAAGAGTGCGGATAAGATATATAATGGTGTGTGCTTTTTTCGTGAATGAAGCAATATTCTTTTTTTCGTGTTTTTTCTTATATTTTATGTGAGTAAAGGTTTTTGCTTTTATTAATGAGATGGGAGCTTATGTTGATCATTCACTCGTGGAGAGTACTGTTTTGGAATGGTTATGGAGTGTCAGTTTGGCTTGTCGTTTGCTTTTAGCAATTTTGCCGAAAAATCGCTATGAATCCATTTATGCTGATTCTTTTATAAAATAATTCTTAGTGTTTAAAACAGCCTCTTTGGATTATTCTTCTTGTCTGTATCATAAATACGAATTTTATCTTCTCGTTTTACTGAAGATGAAAGGTTAAGTATTATATTTTCTGTGAGAGCAACATTTTAGAGGCATGTTTAGTAGAGATATTGTTTTGTCTACGTGTCTTTCAATATCTAAAATATAGGGAAATAACACAAGATCGAGACAAAAATGGGTGATTATTCAGTCTTTTAATTTGAAAGGTACTCTAGGATACGGTCGTAAATGGAGAATTCCAAGTAAAACTTATCCGTTGCAATAAAACCGGAAAGTAAAAACAAACTCATTATAATTTTTGAAGATGGTTAGAGCATTTCTTTTAGAATTCATAATGCATCTAGTAAAGTAGAAGCCTTCCTTAAAGTTTGATATTCAATTTGTGGGATTATCTTCTCAGGTTTTTAGCCATCAAATTCCGATGGTTTAATGATAGAAATAATTTTTTAAAATGTAATCGTTGTTGATTCAAGGAAGGCTTATTTCTTATAACTATGAGGACTTTTATCACTAAAAAGTACTTCTAATTGTTTTGTTATCGCGTCGGCAAGTTCTTCAGCATTCATAATTGTTACAGCACGTTGATAATAACGTGTGACGTCATGACCAATTCCAATGGCAATGAGTTCGATGGGGGAATGGGTTTGGATTTCTTGAATCACTGCACGTAAATGTTTTTCTAGATAATTGCTGGAGTTGACCGATAGTGTCGAATCGTCAACAGGAGCACCATCAGAAATGACCATAAGAATGCGACGTTGTTCACGCCGTAATAAAAGGCGTTGATGCGCCCAAATCAAAGCTTCTCCATCAATATTTTCTTTTAATAATCCTTCTTGCATCATCAAACCTAAATTGCGTCGCGCTCGACGCCATGGGGTATCAGCACTCTTATAGATGATATGACATAAATCATTAAGACGTCCAGGATTATGGGGTTTGTTTTGGGTAAGCCATTTTTCACGTGACTTTCCTCCTTTCCAAGTTTTGGTGGTAAAACCTAAAATTTCAACTTTGACACCACAACGTTCAAGAGTTTGTGCCAAAATATCGGCACAGCTTGCAGCAACGCTAATAGGGCGTCCACGCATTGAACCAGAATTATCAATGAGGAGTGAAACAACCGTGTCTCGAAATTGGGTATTACTTTCCATTTTAAAAGAAAGGGGTTGTGTTGGATCAATAATAAGGCGTGGAAGTCGTGCTGTATCAAGATATCCTTCTTCAAGGTCAAATTTCCAGTTGCGATTTTGTTGCGCCATCAAGCGGCGCTGGAGACGGTTTGCTAAACGTCCAACGATGTTTTGGAGATGATTGATTTGCTTATCAAGAGAACGGCGTAAGTGATCTAACTCGTTTTCAGAACAAAAATCTGTTGCTTCCAAAATTTCATCAAATTGACGGGTGAAGATTTTATAATTGCCAAGTCTTTGCATTTGTTCCGAATCGGAAAAAAGGTGTTTGGGTTTGTGCGGCTTTTCTTGCCAAGGTCCATTTTTTTGCTCGCCGTCAGCTTGATCATTGTTGTTTGATTGTGTCGCTTGTGTTTTTCCGTCGTCTTGCACATCACTTTCTTGTTCAGTGCTGGTTTGTTCTTCACTTTGAGCGTGTTTTTTGTTTTCGCTTTCTTCTTCTGCTTGATCTTGAGCTTCATTCGCGTTTTTTAATTTTTTATTGTTTTCATTGGCAGAAGCTTCACCCTGTTGTACTGTCATTTTGAGTGTAACAAGCATTTGGCGAACGATTTGTGCAAAAGCCTGTTGGTTGTAAATATGATGTGTAAGTTCATTAAGCTCTGCTGCGGCTTTTTGTTCGAGTTCTTGACGCCACAATTCTAAAACAGGGCCTGCTTCTTTTGGGGCAGGGCGCTTTGTTACTTTTTCACGCAATAAAAGTGCAATCGCTTCTTGGATAGGGGCCTCACTTTGGTTGCTAATCTTATGATAATGGGCTCTCTTGTATTTATCAGCGAGCATGACATCAAGGTTCTTTGCAAGCCCCTCCATGGTTAACGTGCCAATTGCTTCAACACGTGTTTGTTCGAGAGCATCAAAGACAGCACGTGCTTCTGATTCTAGTGGAGCAAATTGCATGTGAATGCGGTTGTCATGCCATGCTTTGCGCAGAGCCATGGAATCACCTAATCCGCGGGTAATGGTGATGTCTTTATTCGTTGCGTATTGAGGTAATTCTGGTAAACGTGCACAACTTTCGCTCAAAGATGGTCGGTTATGACTAAAGGAAACTTCAAGGTTGTTTGTGCCTGCAATCGCACGCATACAGGTGGAAAGTGCTTTTTTAAAAGCTTCAGTATTAAGAGTGTTGTTGGAAGAATCTTTTGCTGGATTTTTGTTGTCACCAATATCGGTAGCCATGAGTGACAGATTCCTTAAGGCGAAACACCATGAATGAATGATTCGGGAAGCTCTTGTCCAAAGGCGCGTTGATAAAATTCTGCAACAGTGGCACGTTCGAGTTCATCACATTTATTGAGAAAGGTTAATCGGAAGGCAAAGCCGACATCTTGAAAAATTGTTGTATTTTCTGCCCAAGTAATGACAGTACGTGGACTCATGACAGTTGAAAGATCTCCATTGATAAAAGATTGGCGTACCATATCAGCAACATGAACCATTTGTGAAATTATCTTTTTTCCTTCAGTCGTTTGAAAGGATTTGACCTTTGAACAAATGATATTAACCTCTTTATCATGGGGTAAATAATTGAGTATCGTAACAATAGACCAGCGGTCCATTTGAGCTTGATTAATTTGTTGGGTACCATGATAAAGACCGGTTGTATCGCCAAGACCAATGGTATTTGCTGTTGCAAAAAGACGAAACGCTGGATGTGGAGAGATGACACGGCTTTGATCAAGTAAGCTTAGTTTTCCAGAAGTTTCAAGAACGCGTTGAATGACAAACATAACATCGGGACGCCCCGCATCATATTCGTCGAAAACAAGAGCAACATTATTTTGATAAGCCCAGGGCAAAATGCCCTCTTTAAATTCAGTGATTTGTAGGCCATCTTTTAAAACGATAGCGTCTTTTCCTACAAGATCGATACGACTTACATGACTATCGAGATTAATGCGAAGACAAGGCCAGTTAAGACGTGCAGCAACTTGTTCAATATGCGTTGATTTCCCTGTACCGTGATAGCCAGAAACCATTACACGGCGGTTAAAGGTAAAACCTGCGAGAATCGCTAAAGTTGTTTGCTGATCAAAAAGATAATCAGCATCGATATCAGGAACATGGGGACTTTTTGTGCTAAAAGCAGGGACTTTCAGATCTGTTTCAATATGAAATAGATCGCGAGCACAAAGTGTAATATCGGGCAAATTTTCAACGGTAAGATTTGTCATTATGTTTCTGGAAGGGAGAGGACGCTATTTATTCATTAGAAACGATACAAGAGTTAAAGTATTTATGCAATGCTCTATAATGAGAGCCTTAGATATTAAAGAAAGATTTTTTTACGTATTCTATAATGTTTTGCAAAAAAAAGTAACATTTTGCGCAAATAATGATGGTCTAAATGAAAATAGACTCATATAAGCGCGTGTTTTTAGCACAAACCAGATTTTTTTAGCAAATTGTAAGCATGTAAAACATCACGAAAGCGCTCTTCTGAAGCACGATTACCACCATTGGAATCAGGATGGTGCTTTTTTACCAACTCTTTATATTTCATTTTGATGTCTTCTGCTGAAGCGTTTGCCTGTAGTCCCAGTGTATCAAAAGCTTTTGCTTCTAAGGGCTTTAATTTTCGTGAAAACTTATTGCTTGAATGCTGCCCAGTAAAAAGCGTGAAGGGATCGCGCATGCGATTTTGATAGGCCGCTGTTCCAGAGCGAATCTTTGCATAATTCGCGGCTGTTTTTTTCGATGTACCATTGCTCAGATCTGTAGGCCATGTCGGACGATGTCCTGTGAGAGCATCCTTTTGAAATTTTGCGATATCTTTATTGCTAAGACCAGAGAAGTAATTAAAATTTTTATTATAGGCGCGTACGTGTTCAATACAAAAATATAAATATTGTCCTTCGTGATTTCGACCTGCTGGTGCTTTATGGGACCCTGTTTTTTCACAACCTTCCCACTGACACTGTTGTGCTTCTGGCTCAGCTTTTTGTTTTTTATTTGAGCTTATGCGAATTGAATCGAATAATTTAGATGTTATTGTCATATTATTGGTTTATGCAAAATTGATTAATTTTACAAGAATTGACTTTTGAAAAATTTGTTTTCACACTTATTCTATTATGAAAAAGGTGTATTTTTGCACGTTCATTTTGTTTGAGGAATGAAAAATGTCTATAGAAACAATCATCAACAGAAAGCTTCAGGATGCTTTTCATCCGCAGAAACTGGAAGTGATTAACGAAAGTCATCTTCATGAGGGACATCCTCATGATGAACATGCTTTTGATGGTAAAGGAGAAACACATTTTCGGGTGAAAATTTTATCTTCTTCTTTTTCCAATATGACGCGTGTAGAAATACATCGAGCGATTTATCAAGTTTTAAAAGAAGAGCTTGCTACTTGTGTTCACGCTTTGGCACTTGAGGTTGAAACACTCTAATTTTTTGATGAGACGTTTTTAGGAACGGGGATGGGCCTTTTGATAGATTTTTAACAAATGGTCTGTATCGACGTGGGTATAGATTTGTGTGGTGGAAAGACTAGCGTGCCCAAGAAGTTCTTGAATGGTGCGTAAATCTCCCCCCCGTGATAAAAGATGGGTGGCAAAAGAATGGCGTAGTGTATGAGGCGTTGCAGTTTCTGGTAAACCAAGGCTTGCACGTAAATTACGGACAGCTTTTTGAATAATGGCAGGCTGTAGGGGACCACCCCGCGCACCACGAAACATGGGTTGGTTGTCTATTAAAGGATATGGGCAGCATTGAAGATAATTTTGTACGGCTTCGTAAACAATTTTTATGAGGGGAACAAGGCGTGTTTTGCCTCCTTTTCCAGTTATAAATAAACTTGTTTTTTCAGGATCAGAAAATTGTTCTGGTGTGAGGCTTAAGGCTTCTGATATTCGCATTCCACAGCCATAAAGAAGCATGAGGACAGCAGCATTACGCGCGGTAATCCAAGGTTCATTTTCCAGTTGATTTTCTTGTTTGACTATGTGAAGTGCTGATTTTATCGCTAAAGATTTTGGGAGCGATTTGGGGTGTTTGGGGCTTCGGATAAGTTGAGCTGCGGGAACATTGACGATTCCTTCACGTGATAAGTATTTGAAAAAAGAACGGATGCCTGCTACTCCGCGGCTTAAAGAACGAGCACTTACATTATTTGTTCGCCGATAAGCAAGATAAGCACGCAAGTCACTAACGCGTAAATGAGCAAGATCTGTAAGGGTTGGTGTATGGCTTAAGTGTTGACAGAGAAAAGACAAAAATTGCCGCGTATCACGTTCATAGGCTTGCACTGTTTGTGCTGACATACGACGTGTTTGGGTAAGACACTCTAACCAATTTTTCCTTGCGTTTAAAATTGCATGGTCTGCTGGAATGAGAGGAATATTTTCATCTTTTCTCTTGTCGTTTTTGATAGGCATTATCTAGTTGAGAGTTTCTTTCTTTTTAGATTTTTCATCGTTAGAATGACCATTTTTGTTTTGGGGTTTCTCTTCACGATTGATAAGCTGCTTTTCACCTTTGAGAGAGAGTATTTTCAAAAGATTGTGCGTTGACATCAAATGCGCAAAAATTAATCCTAAAAAGCCATTTTTATGAAGTTTGGCAAGTTGGCTTGCTGATAATTTATTCAATTTTTCTTCATCAACAACCCAAAAATGTTCCAATTGCGCTGAGAGACCTTTATCGTTTTTCACATTGATGGATTTTTGGCTTAGAAGATCCATTTCTACAAGAGCATCAATAAACTCAGAGGTTTTCTCCATAGCGATTTTAAAACTTTCAAGAAAGCGAATACGTTCTTCCATAAAAGGAGAAATAGAGCCATCGGAATTAAAAAGTTCTGTTCCTGCAACTTCATTAAACATACCGGACTGTTGATCAAAGCACACAGAAAGTTCTTTTTCATTGCTAATTTGTGCCAAAACAAAAGGGTAGCGGCGGACAAAAGCAGGAACATAAGTATTGTTTTTCCAACTTTTATCAGAAGCGATATAGTCATTTTCGTCATTAGAAAGACCGACAAGAGCTGCGGATGTGTAGTGCCGTTTTTTTTGTTCATCTTCAGCGCACATAAATAAAATAGGATAGTCTAGTGCTGCTTGAAAATATTCAGTACTTGCTAAAGGAACCCAATGAGTATCCTTGGCAAAAGACATATCACTTGGAGGAGCAAATTTTAGATTTTTATGGGAAATTTTGTTGATTGGTGTGATATCTTTGTAAAATAGCATAATATTTGCCATAAGACTTTCTCCTTTATTAATTTGTTTTTGTTACCAAGAAAGGTCTTTTAGAAGATTGTCTCATATGGCAACAAGATTGAATAGAAAACTATAAGATTGAAGGGTTCATTTTTGAGAGATAATATTTTTGCATGAAGTATAATAAAGAAAAGCTTAAAAATAAAGTCTATCTTGCCATTATTGGTACGCCTCATGGTGTAAAAGGGGATGTTTTTGTTAGAATTTTAAGTGCTGATCCCCAGCGTTTCAAGTCTTATGGTACTCTTTATGATGATATGGGGCGTTCTTATGACATTGTAACTCTTCGCATGCAAAAAAATAAGGCGATTGTACGTTTTAAAGGGATAGAAAATCGTAATACTGCTGAGTCTTTAAATGGTATTCGCCTTTATGTGATGCGTGATCAATTAATTGATGATTTGATGGAGGATGAGTTTTATCAAGTCGATTTAATAGGTTTGTGTGTCCAAGATTGTGGGGGAAAAATCTTAGGTGAGGTATGTGGTTTTTTTAATTTCGGGGCTGGTGATTTGCTTGAAATACGTTTGAATACGGGTAAAAGAGTTCTTATTCCCTTTAGTAAGGCGGCAGTACCAGAAATTTGTATGGACTCTGGTTTTCTTGTTGTTGATCCCATGGCAGCTGGTTTTAGCGATAGAGGAGAAAATGATAAAAAGGAAATAGCTTGAATCTAAAAATAAAGATGAAGGTAAAAAACAACAGATGAATTTCGTCAATAAAAAGTGGAATGTGTGAAAATATTAAAAATGCTCTTTTGAGCAGATATTGTAAGCACTTTATTTCGAAATAGTCCTGAATTTTTAGAGTCTTTTTTTAGTGTAAGTATTTAGAAGGATCGTATTGAATATGGCGCAGATCAAGGAGACTCAGATTAACGCTATGGCGTTAAAAGTCTTGTTTGTGCTATTTTTGCTATTATAGAATCTGTTTAAGAAAATAAGGATAAGAAATAAAATGAAATTTCAGGCGCGCGTTTTAACCCTTTATCCTGAAATGTTTCCTGGTTTTTTAGGGTATTCTTTAGCAGGGCAAGCTTTAGAGCGTGGAATTTGGTCACTGGAGACGGTACAGATTAGGGATTTTGCTTTAGATAAACACCATAGCGTTGATGATAAACCTGCTGGTGGGGGAGCTGGTATGGTAATGCGGGCGGATGTATTGGCGGCTGCTCTTGATTGCTGTCCACAGGATTCGCCAAGATTGTTGATGAGTCCACGTGGACGCCCTTTTGACCAAGCTTACGCGCATAGCTTGGCTCGTGATACGGGTGTGACGTTAGTTTGTGGACGTTTTGAAGGGGTTGATGAGCGAGTCATAGAAGCACGAGAATTAGAAGAGATTTCTATTGGTGATTATATTCTTTCAGGGGGTGAAACAGCCGCATTGGTTATCTTAGATGCTATTATACGTCTTCTGCCCGGAGTGATGGGGAATGCAGCTTCTGCAAGGTGTGAAAGTTTTGAAAATGGCTTGCTGGAACATCCGCAATATACACGCCCTTCTCTTTTCGAAGGGCGGGGTATTCCGCCTGTATTGCTCTCAGGTCATCACAAAGCGATCGCAGATTGGCGTCAAAGCCAAGCCGAATTGTTAACACGTCAACGTCGCCCTGATCTTTATGCGCGTTATGATAAAAATCATCAGAAAACTTGATTCATATGATAAGGTGGTGTATTGCATGGCTCTCTTTTTAGAGAGTTTTTTATAAAAGGTTTTCTGTAGTTCCAAAATTAAAATGAAGGAATGGTGTATTCGCTCCTGTGTAAGACATAGCCTAAAGAGCTCCTTATTCTTAATAAAGGCTTTTTTGGTAAGAGTTGAGCGCTCTGACTGTTCGATAAAGAACGTGAAGGATAAAAGAAATGAATATTATCGCACAGCTTGAAGCTGAACAATGTGCAAAAATTGAAGAAAAGCGCCAATTTCCAGCATTTCAGCCAGGAGATACAGTCCGTGTTATGGTGCGTGTGACAGAAGGTACACGGACGCGTGTTCAGGCTTATGAAGGTGTTTGTATTGCACGTTCAGGTGGTGGGTTGAATGAGACCTTTACAGTACGCAAGATTTCTTACGGTGAAGGGGTGGAGAGGGTATTTCCTGTTTTTTCTCCTTTGATTGAAGGTGTTGAGCTGGTGCGCCGTGGTAAAGTGCGCCGTGCAAAACTCTATTATCTGCGTGGCTTGAGAGGTAAAGCTGCGCGTATCGCTGAAAAGAGAGATTATCGGAAAAAAGCTGAAAAGGTTGTTGAGAAAGTAGAAGCAGCAGCCGTAAGTACAGATGTTGAAAAGCAAGTTTCTGAGTAAAGATTATATCGGCTAAACTTTATGCAAAAGCGGCTTTTATGCCGCTTATTTGTGTCTTTCTTGATTCGTTTTGCCTTTTAAAAGGCTTGGAGGAGACATAAAAATGTTTAATCTATCAATTTTCCCTCTTTTTATTCTTAATCATGGGTGCAGTTTAAGAGACTATTGCATATATCGTGGATACTCAAAAGGATAAGTTTAATCTGAAAAAATGTCTGTTTATATTTGGAAAATATTTTAGACCTTTGACGTGAAGATAAAAGTGTATTAGATTAAGGCGAGTTTTGCGGATCATATCCGGGGAGTAATCGGTTTTTTTATGCGTGACCTTTAATCCGTTATTTGAGACAACCGACCTGTAATATCGGTATCTTGAGATGCCAAACAAGTAAAAACGAGAGAGTATGTTTAGTCGTTTTGCGCGAACTTTTTCGTTCATTGCGGTTGCAAAAACCAGGTCAGGATATTTTATGATAAACCAGGTCAGGATATTTTATGATAGAGACAACTAGGATAAAAGAGCGCCCTCGTTCCCCTCATATAAGCATTTATCGTTGGACAATTACTATGGCCATGTCTATTGCACACCGCATTACGGGTATGGCACTTTATGTTGGAACGGTTTTTCTTGCTGTTTGGTTAATTGCTATTGCGTGTGGCGAGGAGACATTTAGAACAGTTTACGAAATTTATAGTTCTTGGTTTGGATTGTGTATTTTGTTTCTTTATACTTTGGCAGGGGTTCATCACATGGTTGGTGGTGTTCGCCACATTGTTTGGGATCTGAAGCCTTGCCTTTTGGCAAAAGAAAAGGCAACAGTCACTGCGTGGGCGACAGTGTTTATTTCTCTTATTGTTACTTTTGCGATTTGGATTATTGGATATACCGTTGTTTAGCTGGGGGTGAAAAGAGATATGAAAAAAGATTTTCGAACGGAACTTGGAAAAGTACGGGGGCGTGGCAGTGCTCATGAAGGAACAGAGCATTTTTGGCTAGAACGTTTGACAGGGTTTATCAATCTACCACTTTTGATATTTTTTATTGTTCTTATTCTTTCGCTTGTGGGCAAGGATTATAGTATTGTGCGTGCACGGCTTGCACATCCTATTGTTGCTATTTTGATGGGATTGATGACTTTTTCGGTCCTTTATCATATGAAACTTGGTATGCAGGTGGTGATTGAAGATTATATTCCACGTGAAGGTTTTCGGATATTCTTTTTGACGTTAAATATTTTATTTTGTTTTCTCGTAGGTGGTATCATTATTTTTTCTCTTTTGAAAATTGCATTAGGGGGTTAAACAAGTATGGCGGGTACAGGATCATCTCTGGGCGCTAAAGCAGGTAACGCCCCTTATCGCACTGTAGATCATAAATTTGATGTTGTTGTTGTTGGGGCAGGTGGTGCAGGATTACGTGCAACATTAGGTATGGCGGAACAAGGATTAAAGACAGCTTGTATTACGAAGGTTTTTCCAACGCGCTCACATACGGTTGCAGCACAAGGGGGGATTGCTGCATCGCTTTCAAATATGGGGCCTGATAATTGGCAGTGGCATTTATATGATACCGTGAAAGGTTCTGATTGGTTGGGCGATACCGATGCAATGGAATATTTGGTGCGTAATGCTCCTGCTGCTGTGTATGAATTAGAACATTATGGCGTTCCTTTTTCGCGAACGCAAGAAGGCAAAATTTATCAGCGTCCTTTTGGTGGACATACGACACAATTTGGTGAAGGTCCACCTGTTCAGCGTACTTGCGCAGCAGCTGACCGTACAGGCCATGCCATTTTGCATACGCTTTATGGACAAAGCTTAAAGCATAATGCGCAATTTTTTATTGAATATTTTGCCCTCGATCTCATCATGACGGATGGGGTTTGTACGGGGGTTGTGGCATGGAATCTCGATGATGGTACAATACATCGTTTTTCTGCCAAAATGGTTGTTCTTGCAACCGGTGGTTATGGACGCGCTTATTTTTCTGCGACATCGGCGCATACCTGTACGGGTGATGGTGGTGGAATGATCGCACGTGCTGGATTGCCACTTCAGGATATGGAGTTTGTGCAATTCCATCCGACAGGGATTTATGGTTCTGGTTGCTTAATTACAGAAGGAGCTCGGGGTGAGGGGGGCTATTTAATCAATTCTGAGGGTGAACGCTTTATGGAGCGCTATGCACCTTCCTTTAAGGATTTGGCTTCACGTGATTTGGTTTCGCGTTGTATCACTCTTGAAATTCGTGAAGGGCGTGGCGTGGGACCTAAGAAGGACCATATTCATTTGGTTCTCAACCATATTGATCCTGCAATCTTGCACGAGCGTTTACCAGGAATTTCGGAATCAGCTCGGATTTTTGCAGGGGTGGATGTAACAAAAGAACCTATCCCCATCTTGCCAACGGTCCATTATAACATGGGGGGAATTCCTACCAACTACTACGGGGAAGTTCTCAATCCAACGGCTGATTCGCCTGATCGTATTCAACCAGGGTTGATGGCGGTAGGAGAAGCGGGATGTGCTTCTGTTCATGGGGCTAATCGCTTGGGGTCAAATTCATTGATTGATCTTGTGGTGTTTGGTCGTGCTGCTGCTATTCGCGCAGGTAAAATTATTGATCGGAATGCAGAAATTCCACCCCTGAATGAAGCTGCTGTTGATGAAATTATAGCACGTTTTGATCGTTTGCGTTTTGCAAAAGGGGCGGTACCAACAGCGGTATTGCGTGAAAAAATGCAACGCACGATGCAAGAAGATGCGGCTGTCTTCCGTACAGAGGATTCTTTGCAACAAGGATGTCAGCGGATGAATAAAATCTGGGAGGAATTGTCTGATATCAAAGTTACAGATCGTTCTCTGATATGGAATTCTGATTTGGTTGAAACATTAGAGCTTGAAAATCTCATGGCGAATGCAATCATGACTGTTTATTCGGCGGAAGCACGTTTAGAAAGCCGCGGTGCCCATGCGCGTGAAGATTATCCAGAGCGTGATGATAAAAATTGGCGTAAACATACGCTTTCACATTTGTCAAAAGAAGGTAAGGTGACGTTATCATATCGACCTGTCCATGTGGACCCGTTAACATCTGAAGCTGATGGTGGGATCGATTTAAAGCGCATTGCACCTAAAAAACGGGTTTATTAAGGGGAGACTGAAATATGGTACAAATTAAGCTTCCTAAAAACTCTCAGGTAAAACCGGGAAAGGTTTGGCCTAAACCTAAAGGTGCTAAAAAACTAACAGAATTTCACGTTTATCGTTGGTCGCCTGATGATGAGGAAAATCCTCGTTTAGATACCTATTACGTAGATCGTTCCGCTTGTGGCCCGATGATTCTTGATGGGCTTTTGTTTATTAAAAACCATATTGATCCAACTTTGACACTTCGTCGATCTTGCCGTGAAGGCATCTGTGGTTCATGTGCGATGAATATTGATGGAACCAATACATTAGCTTGTACCAAAGGGATGGATGATGTAAAACATCCCATTAAGGTTTATCCGTTGCCTTCCATGCCGGTTGTTAAAGATTTGGTTCCTGACTTGAATCGCTTTTATGCGCAACACCGAGTTATTGAGCCTTGGTTACAAACAGTTTCTCCTGAACCTGCAAAAGAATGGTTACAAAGTCACTCCGATCGCCAAAAAATCGATGGCCTTTATGAGTGCATTTTGTGTGCGTGTTGTCAGACTTCATGTCCAAGTTATTGGTGGAACGGTGATCGTTATTTGGGGCCCGCTGTTTTGCTTCAAGCTTATCGCTGGATTGCGGATTCACGTGATGAGATGTGTGGTGAACGTCTTGATAATTTAGAAGATCCTTTCCGCCTTTATCGTTGTCATACGATTATGAATTGTGCCCAAACTTGTCCAAAGGGATTAAATCCAGCGAAAGCGATTGCTGAAATTAAAAAACTCATGGTTGAACGCCGCCTTTGAAAATTGACTGATTGATCAAAAGAAAGCGCAAGGTGGAAAATTCTATCTCCTTTTAGCAATTAAATCTCTAAAAAAAGATCGGCTGCTTATGGGAGCGCAGTAGCTATAATCATTCTAAAAGTGAAGTAATCCCTAAAAAATTAAGCAATCCTTGCAATGGCTGAGCAGAAAACTCATAGTTGAAAATTGATCAATTAACGAACAGTAAAGTAAAAAACAGAAAATTGTGCGTTTTTTTTGTGCCTTTTTGAGGCTTAATCTCTAAAAATTTATTGGCTTCTATGAGGCGGTTAGTATAGTTATTATTGCCTTTAAAAAGGCTTTAGTTTTTTGAGTAGACTATACTTTAAATAGGCATTCTATGTAAAAATAATAAAATCAATATGCCATGTGTTTTTATTTTTATTAAATTCGTATCAGAATTTTTATTTTGATGCAGATTCAATTAATCATTTTTTATAAAAAACGATAACTCTGTATAAATATAGCACAAAAAATAAATGCTGATACAAATATTATAACGCATGTAAATTATCTAAATGAAATACAAAGGAGTGATCATTATGACAATTCGTCATTTTACGACACATTTATTATAATATCGAAAACATTGCTAATATTCAGGGATTAGGAATTTTTGATAATATCATTATATATAAAGGTCATATTTTTATTTTAAAGATTGGATTGTTAATCGCATTAAACAACAAAATTTATAGTTCTCAAAAAATGGAGAACGTAAAATCCCTCTCTATTGTAGAGATAGATCATATAGTTAAGGGGGGTAGTAATTTAAAACTATTGTAACGTCATAGATTTAAATTCACTAAAGAGCAAATAAGACGTTTGAAAAATATCAAATTTATAGTTTTTCCCGAAAATTTAGAAAACACTAGTGAGAATTCTAAGAACACGTGTTGCGAATGTGGAATAAGGGCTGTTTATAGGTTCATTTGAGTTGAATGAATTCAATCATCAAGAAAACATGTTATATTTTTTGCGTTTCGTAGGTTTTGATTTTATATGTTTTTATCTATAAAAAATAGAGATTTCTAGGTTTAGGTCTTATTTATTATGTTAGAGGGTTTCATTTTTTCTTGTATATATGCTGAAGAAGATTATTTAAGCAGTAAAAGTGTTTCTTATTTTATTTTTTAGCATAAAAGATATTTCTTAACATGAAAGAGAGGTGCCTAAGTATTAACGATATAATCAGCCATTGTTTTGGTATTTATTCTGTTCTACCGTAAAAACACTATCGTATTTAGGATTTGGTAATTAGAGTGGTTAGAAGGTGAAATCTGCTAGGTGAGGGGGCGGATTGTTTGCAGATCAGTGAGTGTTAAGAAGCTTCGTCCTTTGAGGTGTGGTAGGTGGAGTCTGTTAGCCAATTACGTAAACTAGAGCGAAATATATGTGGACAGGTTTTTAACCTAACCTCTCTTATATATTGTGATAGGAAATTCACATTGATAAGGACTACGACCGGTTACAGAAAACAGAAATCATTGCGAAAAAACAAGCGTGCTTGTTTTAAAATTTTTAAGGGCATGCAAAATTTCCTGTAGTATCACGCAGACCGTTCGTATTCTCGAGCCAAGAATTGTTCATATATCCTCTTCAATCTGATTTTCACGAATTGATGCAAGATATGGGTACGAACACCTGTAAAAATACGAACACCTGTAAGAATAAGCAGATGCAAAGCCAGTTGTATCATTATTGTTGCTTTGCAGAGTGTTTGATAAAAATCTGGAACATTTTTCCAATTCATTGCCGGTTTATTAATGACTTTATGGCGTTGTTTTTCTAAAAGAGCTTTTGCTGTTGCAGCTTTTACTTATCAGATGGGAGTTAAGAGTATTATGTATCTCTGTTGGCGTAATCTTTGAAAGTCGCTATACAGCCTCCTAATTTGAGGAGAATATGAAGCTGTAAAGGTGAAAACCAGTTTCCATTTTTAGCATCATTTTTTAATTCTGCTTTACGACTTCTAAAAGCATTTAGAGTAATGTCTTTTAAATAATAGAGATTACGCATTGCTTCACGCTTTTGTTTCTCTCGTTCTTTAATAAGATCGAAACCCTTATGTAAAACAGAACGCCCCGAACCAAATACACTTTGCTTGTCAATTTACACGCTTGTTTTTAAGAAACCTTTCTTTAAGGTGCCTAAGCTTATTTCATTACAGAGCTCGTGGATGGTATAATGGTAAAGCCCCGATGAATAATATAAAATTTATAGAGCATCTCCATTTTTATACTTCATAAAAGAGCAAGTTGGGCGTCATTAGACACTTTGCCAACTCCCAATGTTGTTACAATTTTGGGCATTTTGGATGGTTTATAAAAGGCATTTTTAGTGCTTTTTTGTACAGTTTCATTCTATACGGTTTTATTTACTTATAATGTGCAAGAGACATGGTTTTGGTTAATAAACAGCTTTGAAATGAGAGAATCCTACGGTACTAAGATCTTTTATCCAAAACGCAAAATAATGAACACTCTTTATAAGTCAATGTGATGCATCTTAAGAAGAGGGATTTTAGATCTGTTCTTTTAGGAATTTTCGCTTTTTGAGGTGCAGAGAAGAGAGCCGGAATATTCAGAGTAGAGCTTACCTTATGGAATCTATGGATATCGTCTTTAGGAGAGGGACATAAGCCACGTAATATGGTTAGCAAAGCTTGTTTAAGAGAAATTTGGTTGTTTACGAACAACTGGAGGTTAAGAATCTTTCTTCGTCCGAAGAAGACGTCGATATGTCACTATACTTTTTATTACCAAATAGAATGTGGTTTATGGATGCTAAATCGAAATGATAATTTATTTCGTATGAGGTTTTCCATATTTGGAGATTGTTTGGTTAAAAAACATATTTATTAATCACTTGAAAATAGCGCTTAGAATTTTTAAACGATAAGTTTTGGTCTTGATGACGATAATTATTTGTGATGATCGAAAGTACCTATTTTACGAAGCTTTCATTGATAGGCGAATCAAAATTTATTCTTTTCTTTTGTTTAAATATTTATTTTGCAGCTATTTTTTCTTTTTTGCATCAAAGATACTTTTTCAAAAGGTAAATGGAAAGAATGATCAAAGGCAAGAGAATAAAGAAAGCCTTATGTATAATTTGGTTTTCTCGTAGAGTTGTTGTCTATTAACTTTTTTCTTTTTTTCTTCATGAAGAGTGTAGAAAATCCATTGGAGAAGCAAAGAGAATAGGAAAAGTTAAAAAAATAGCCGTAACAATTAGTTACGGCTATTTTTGTTTGCTTCATATTACCGAGAGAGAAAGCTCCCCTTAAGCGATTTTTGATTTAGCAAAAATCGGGTCGTAAAAGACTTCAGTGAGTTTTCTATCTTTAAAGAACAACACTACGTCAACTGTTGTATAGAGAACGATTTTTATCATTTCTAACTCGAGTTGCCGGCCAATTTCTGATCTTTTAATCAAGGTGGCACATCTCTCAAATGTCTGCAAAGCGCTGTTGGCATGCGTTGTTGTAATCGACCCGGGATGACCAGTGTTGAGCGAATTGAGATATTCCCATGCTTCATTGCCTCGCAATTCAGCGAGAAAAATTCTGTCAGGCGACTGACGCATACATGCATCTAGGCATTCTTCAGCTGAAACACGGCCTACATTGTTACCATAAATCATATGTACATGATTGGGATGATTGGGTAGAAAAAGCTCATGAACATCTTCAATTGTGATAATACGCTCCTCTACAGGAACCTTTTCAACTAAAGAGCGAGCAAATGTTGTTTTACCAGATCCTGTTTTGCCTGCAATAATAATGTTGCGTTTGTGAAGGACGCATTCTTCCAAAAATTCAAGAATTTTTCCCTCACGTTTACTTTGTAAGAGTTGAACTTCAAATGGTTCCAACCGTGTGAAGTCCTGCTTCGATAACAAATTATTGGCTTCTTTTGCTGAAGGCTTATTAAAACTTACATCAGAAAAATCGTCAAATGCCCCTTCTTCTTTGAGTTCTTCTAACGTCTTAACTATGAGAGAATGTTTACGAATTACAAAGGAAAGAGCACCATCAACAACAGCTGGTGTTTGTATAATTGTACCACGTTGTCCACCAGGCAAGAGCACATAATTAATACTTCTGGGAGCCATACCGTTATAAACGATAATAGCTGTAATAAGCGTTTGCAAAAAAGTGGTTGTTAACTCTGGTACGCTATGTACTTGCCAACCCTTAAAGCTTTTCGTCCATACTTCACAGGGGCGGCAAATAGATAATTCAGTGATCGTGGGATCTTCTAAAAAACAATCAAGCGGTTGCAGAAGCTGAAAAACTGCTTGATCTTTTTGTATCGAGTTAACGTGTGACGAGACTGTAGACATCGCTGAAATCCAGATCACGAGCAACAAAAATATTTACTCGTTCGCCTTGGTTTTTGTAAAGTGTTGGTGTGATATTGATGGAATTTTGAAGAACATCGATTGCTATAGATTCAGCATTCTGAGCTCCTTTATTTTGTGAGTTATCTTTATTTTCTTTGCTGCTTTTACCAACTTTTCCTCTTACCCATTCTCCTAAATCACCGATAATGCTTACCATAATTGCACTACCAAATCTTTCCCAAAAATGTCTGTCAACCCAGCCACCAATACCTGCTTCACCCAGAGGACCTGTGCCTGGTGAGTCAAGATTGACAACAACACCAGAAGGCGTTTCAATGCGTAACCATTGCACAAATACGCGCGTTTGTCCTTGTTGTATGCCACTTTGGTAAAAACCAACGACTTTAGAACCACGGTCAAGCAAAACAACACGTCCACTTGTGGAATAAATATCGCGTGTTAAATGACACGTTGTCATTCCGGGTTGTGATGTAATGATTTTTGTTTCTAACGTACAATCTATTTGCGTTCCTTGTGTAATCAAAAAGTCACGGTTACGAAGTTGCATCGCATGTGATTGACCTAAACGCACGGGCTGAAGGTTATCAAATAATACGCCATTACCTCTATCATTATTCGATGCTTTATTATTTGTATCTGTAGATCCTTCGCTACCACCGTTGTTAAGGCTAGAACTGAGCATACGTTTGCGTGCTAATTCTTCAGAATCTTGGAGCATATGTGGAGGAATGGCTGTTTGAAGAAGTTTACTCAATGCCGGTGGAATATCCAAGTTTGAATCTTCTGTTTGTGTTGATTTTTCTGCTTCTTCTACAATCTTTGGCTCTTCTATAATCCGAGGGACATAGTTTGGTATAATTTGCTGTACTATTTGTTGTGGTTTTTCTTCCTCAACCTCCACGGTATTACGCATTTTAAAAGCTTTCCAAGTCAAGGCAATCGGTATCGCTACTATGACAATAAGTCCTACCATTAACAATGCACGGGTACCTGGAATTGTTGGACGACGTTCAGAACCTAGTTCGGACCCTCCATAGGTACCTTCAATATGTTTTTGTTCGACGTTGTCCAGTTTTGTACCTTTTCCCTCTCCTTCCTTATTGTCAAACATCATTTTCCTCCTTTATTGATACGATAAACCACCGAAGATACTGTCCCTGTTGTGTTTGGTACGCCATTGGGGTCATAGGCTTCATTAAAAACAGCTAGAGCGCGTTTACCAAGCCGTATAAGCCATTTAGGATTGACCTTATGAACGGCGATAATATCATTAGAACTGCCGATAACGGTGCGTGGTATTAAGCTTTCATTACCTTCAGCATCTACGACATAAATCGATGGCATATCCATGTTAGCGGGAAATTTAAAGTAAGTAATACGCCCATTGTCCCAAGCATTTATCGGAGCAATATCTTGGTGACCACTCATGGTATAACTGAGATTATAGCCGTTGACGCTTTGGTGAAAACCACGTTCAATCGCAAGGCGTCGATTGTTTTCTTCTGACTTTTCATCGTTTGAATCGGGATAATGGAAAGCCAATTCATATGTTGATCCCGCACGGTCATTCCGAAATTGTAGTCGGAATTTATAACTCCGTTTGTCGGTTACAACGATGAGATTGGTATTGGCAAGTTCTGCTTTTGGTTTAATAAAAATATGCCGCCCTTTATGAGCAAAGGCATAGGCTTCAGAATCACCAAAGGCATGAGTTATGTACTGTTCACCTTCTTCAAGAATAATATGTGTTGCCACACCAAGAACTGTTTCAATTTGAACCACATCCGCTTCGTTATACGTTATATAGCGAATGCGGTGATCATATTGTGAATTTGATGGACTTTTGAGCGCCTGCACAGGTACCGTATAAAGAGAAGAAAACGAAGACAATAGAACAACGAACGCAAGTTTTTTCATAACAATCAATTCCTTAATCATTCAACAGTATTTCTGGGTCAGAACGGTAACTTGTTACTTGAAAACCAAGGGGGTTAAGCAATCGATCAGATGATTTCATGGGTGCACCAACATAGGTGTAACCAATTGTTGCAATTTGGTGCTGTTTTGGTCCAGTAGCAGCACCGTTGCTGTCAAGTTGCTGAGTCGTAAAACGTACAGTTGCTTGACCGAGTCCATTAGGCTGGATTGATCGTACTTTAACTGTGATACGTGCTTTGTTGGAAAGCACTTTGTCCCGTGCATTTTCTCCATCATAGATTTTATAATATTCTTGTTGAACAGATGCCGCACTTAAAAGTGCTGTCGTGTCATAGTTCAGTTGAATGGTATCGTAGTCGTAAGTTTCGCGGTTAAGCACATATTGATTTAGCCAATATCTATCTACAACTTCACCATAGCTTTCTTCGTGTTCACGCATGATTGAGATAACATCAACTGCACCCGTCGTATTATCAACGCGCAATACTAAGGGAGTTGGAGCTGGTTGAGAAAATCCAACAACTCCACATATCATACCGAATAAGCCAAAAAGACCCACAGTACTCGCAACACGCCATGCCGTTCTGCGCGACCTTATAAATTCATTGATAAGATCACGTTCTAAGCCACGGCTTTCTTCATAATAACTTCTAAGTTGTTCGGCTTTCACTGGTTTTGCTTGTTTTGTTTTCATCTGTCTCCTCGCTTGATTTCGGCAGGGATTGTTTTATTAATAGGCACACGGTTCCTATCATTGGGCTGTT